>NZ_OY782757.1:3852500-3948912 GCF_963678185.1 uncultured Tolumonas sp. | reverse complement strand
TCAAGTACACCACTATCTGTGGCATTCGTGCTATTACCAGCAACATCAACACCACGAGCCGTAACAGTATAAGAGCCTTCCGCCAGCGCCGCCGGTACATCCGCCTGATAGGTGCCGCCCGTTTGCACGGTGGCAGTGAATGTTTGTTGCACTCCCGCACTGTCCGTCACCAGCAAACTCACGGTGCTACCCACCGGCAGATCTGTGGTGCCGGTGATTGTTGGTGTGCTGTCATTGGTCTGCGCCGGGGCATCTACGGTGATACTTGGTGGTGTTGTATCAACTACAGAAGTAGATGTTGCAACAGGATTGGGGGTAGATAGCGAAAGATCTGGTGTAGAAGATGAGACTATTGAAGTGTCATAGCCCGATTCTGCAATTGTAGTGTCACCACTACGAGTTACAGAAACAAAGCCTTCATTACCACTACCCACACCACCAGCATCAACCGTTGCGCCCGCAGCAGCAGCTTCAAATGCTTTGGTTGGGTCAACACCATTGAGAATATTTTGTTGCAACTTAGCAATATCAGCTGAAGGCGAGTTGTTATCGGCAGTGACAGCATCAGCTGATGCTGTCTGCGTTGTATCTTGATGTTCACCTTTCGCATCTTCATTTTTCAGCGTTAATTGCACACCTTCATCAAGGAGAACGACTGTTCCCGGCTGCAAAGTATCGCCAGCTTTTAATTCTTTTAACGCGCCATCTGGTAGACGAATTTTTGCTACACCAGTGATATGAGTAAGAAGAGAAACTTCGGTGATTGTTTGAGTGATCACAGCTTTATTCCTTGAGGGTGCAATTAATGCAATTTAACAAATGTTATCAGGTTATGACGAAAAGAATGCTTCATAAATCAGATAGGTAACGTCATTAACCGGTGTAATTGTTCAAAAAAATCGAATAAAAAAGGGCGCATATGCGCCCTTAGTATTATTATTTTGTCTATTTGAGTTAGATATCATGCGCTGGTTGCACTATCCCCTGATATCCATCTACAAATAGCTGATTAATCAGTTCTACCTGCTCTTGGTTTTCCACCCGCGTCACCACTGTTATGGCACCTGCATTATGGGCAGTACGACATACTGCCGCTAAGACACTCTGTGCATTTTCATCTTTACTGATGATACTCATATATCCTTGATCAACTTTCACATATGCAGGCGTCAATTCAGTCAAATACTCTAATGATTGAAAATGGCGGCCAAATTGATCGATACCCCACATCACTTTGTGTTGTTGACATATTTCGCTCAACAATTTCACTGCTTCACGTTGGTGAATAATGGCATTCTCAGGTATTTCAATCGCAATTCTTTTAGTTATCGTATTGTTTTTGATGAAAAAATCTTTCAGATAGTTCAAAAATGAAGGAGAAGAAATACTGCTGATAGTTAAGTTGACCGACATACTCATACCAGTATTGGTTTGAAGCACAGAAACGGCGTGGTCTAACACATAACGATCTAGTTTTTCACCCAACTTAAACATTTCAACCGCAGCCATGAATTGAGCCGCACTAAAACGTTGCCCTTGATGCCTAATTCCTGTGAAGAGTTCAGCCGGTAATGCTGATTCCCCACTGATCATGGTTACAGGCTGCACCCGGAAATCAAATAAGTTATGTTTCAACGCACCTAAAATAATTTCTTTCCAAGCTAAACGACCAATCGTGTCCGCGCTTTCTGCCTGTTCGATGGTTACTGCCCCCAACCGCTCGTTTCGGGCTCGGCGCAAAGCATTATCAGCTTTAGTCAGAAGCACAGATAAATCTTCATCAGGGTTTCTGATTGCAACACCAATGACAGACAGCGCGGTATCAGAATCTAATGGATTCACAATAAGATCAGCAATGGCGATATTAAGTACATGTGCCGTATCCAATAATTCATCACTAGTCAGCCCTGGTAACAACACTGCGTACTCCGTTGCAGTAATTCGAGCTAAAGCCATACCTTCAAAAACAGATAATTTGGCGTTGAGAATATTCGCAACTTGTTTAACCATTTTATCTCGAGCGGTATAACCGTCTGTTCGATAAATTTCATCCAGCGAATCAACAGCGATCAACATAACACCGCCACGACCATGCTCAGCAATCCACGCATTAACCTGGCCGATGAAATATGCACGATTACCTAATCCAGATACCGCATCACGAAATGCTCTTTCTCGTAATAAATCAGCCGCTTCTGCCTCTTCTTTGAACTGCTTAGCCAACTTAATCGTCAGTGTATTAATTGATTGAACAACTTGTCTTAGTTCCAAAGTTTTTGGTAACGGAATCGTTTGATTAAAATGATGCTGTTCAATTTCCACTGCTTGCTTGCGGATCCAATCCAGTGGCCGAAGCAAAAATCGCAAAGCTGACGTGACTAAGATGGATACAACAACAAAACAGACAATATATGCCCACAACAAATTAGACATGGCACGCCAAAGCTGGAAGTAAGCATCGCCAGGATGCCCTTTAACTTCTAATTTTCCGAGTTGAAGCCAGCCTGATGTTAATACTGTTTCGTAGCTTTCACTTTTAAACAAATTCAACTGTGTAAACCAATGCGGAACACCTTCAATATCGGTCTTATTCAATTTTTCAATTGTTTGTTTAGATGCAAGAAGGTCGAGGTGTATTTTTTGGTAATAACCACCATCAAACGCTGCATTAATTACTGATTCTGCACCAACCTTATCGCCTGCCTCCAGATAAGGTGTTAACGCCAGGCCAACTGAATTAGCAGTATTAATAACCGAAATGCGTTGTTGTTCGGCCAGATAATCTCTCGTAGATTGAAACTGTACTGCGTAAGCAATAATTAATAACCCAGCAAAAAGGCATATCACGAAAGCGAGTATTTGCTTATAAAGAGTCATGATTAGTTATCCAAATTTAAAATTGGTCGGTTCATATGCTGAGTGTTGAATCTTTTTTGTAGATCGGTCCATAAACTCAATCGATCTGAGTTTCCTGCCAACTGGCCTTGGCCTTTTGCCTTCATCAACCATAGATGACTACCATTAAAGCTATATATTGGAATTAAGTCAGTTCGTAAATTGGCGGGTTTAATTGCGGGATCAAGGTTATCTAATATTACTGGCATTGATGCTGGTGTTGCATAATTTGCAACTACCATATGAAACTGATTATAGCGAATTGCTTTAACATAGATCAGCCGCATGCTTTCATCTGATAATCCCATTTCTCGTAACGTAAAGTACTTGGCAATGCTAAAGTCTTCACAGTCCCCGCCACCTGCAGCAAGAAACTCCACGGGAGAAGCCCAGTAATCTGGTTGCCCCCATAACTTAATATCATCAATAAATATTTGCCGATTAAAAAAGCGATTTGTTGCTTCTAATGCTTGCTGCTGATTCCATTTTTCAGCGCGAGCTCGCTGCACAAGCAGCCGCCAATCGATGACTCGACGAGCAGCTCTTGAACCATATTTTTCCTGAACTAAATCAGCTAACTGCCGATCTTTCGCATCAAGAACATCAGCAAGAATAGTTGGATAAATGCCAACAGTTAACAATGCGCCTAATAGTAATAATAAGGCGCATTGAAACCGTCGAAAATTAGCTAATATGGTCGATGACCACATATGTTGCTACTTCTGCCATTCAGCCGGAGCTTTAAAACTCACGCTATCCAACAATTTACCGGTTGCATTGAGTATCCGATATTCTGAATATAACTCATCATAATCGGTATTCACTGCATTCTGCCGCGCTTCGAACAATTCGTTTTCTGTATTAAGCACATCCAATAATGAACGCGTACCCAATAAGAACTGTTTACGATAAGCCATTACAGTGTCATAACTCGCCTGAACATGCTGTTGCATAAAATCTTTTTGCTTCAACAACGCATCTCGGGCATTCCAAGCTAAACCCAGACCTTCCTGAACTTGACGTGCAGCATTCAGTTTAATGTCTTTAGCTTCACCGATCTGAGAAGCAGTGGCTCGTTTCTGCGCTATATCGGCACCACCATTAGACAAGTTATAACGCACCATTAGCATGACACTGGTGTCATCAACTCGATAGCCATCAACACCGCTACTATTTTTATTTAAATCCTTATTCGCCTCTATTGATAATTTTGGATAAAAATTAGCTTTAGACGCTTCATATTGAGCTCGAGTAGCTTCAATGTCCTGATCAGCAGAAAGCAAGGTAGGATGTATTTTTTGGGCTGATGTGACAGCTTCCGATAATGTTGCTGGAATTTTAGTGGTATCTGGTACCGGTTGCGTCAAATCAGTTGGCTGATTATTAGTCACACGATAAAACTCGGTTTCAGCATCCAGCATATTATTTTCTGCAGCAGAAAGGTTAGCCTGAGCTCTAGCGACACGACCTTTGATTTGCATATAGTCTGCAGTAGACCCTACGCCAGAATCGGTTCTTTTACCTATGTCGGCTAAAATCGCCTGGTGAGTAGCCAGATTCTCTTGTGACAAACGGAATAACTCTTGTTGGCGCAAGACGTTTAAATACACTTCTGTGACACGCAGTGCTGTATTATTTGCCTGTGCATATAGAGCAAACTTTTGCGCTTGTGCTTCCGCCGTCGTTCTATCAACATTACTGCTGGTTGCAAAACCATCAAATAACATTTGTGTTAATGAAATGCCAAATTCTTGTCGGTTTAAATTGCTACCATCAGTATCTGAACTGTTACTATCGTAATTGTCTTTCCCTATGCCGGCAACAGCATCCACTTTCGGGAAATAACCTGCTTTAGCTTGGTCGATTTGGTGAGTACGAGTGACATAATTGTCATATGCTTGTTTTACTTGAGGGTGATCAAGTAAAGCTTGCGATACTGTTGCATCTAACGATGCTGCGCCTGCGGAACTTGATATAACAGTTACAAATACCGCAAGTGCCGATAATTTACCAACTTTGTCCATGGTGTATCTCCTTTACTATCCTATCGTTCACGCAGTGCAGACTGCTTAGCACGCAAAATGGGTTTCATCAGATATTCGAGAACACTTTTCTTGCCTGTTACGATATCAACACTCGCCATCATCCCTGGAATGATCGGTAAAGGAACCGACGCACTCCCAAGAAAACTGCGGTCTGTTCTGACTCGCACCAGATAAAATGCATTGCCTTTTTCATCCTGGATTGTATCAGCACTGATATGTTCCAGTTTTCCATGTAATCCACCATAAATGGCGAAATCATAAGCAGAAAATTTCACCATTGCCGTTAAACCCGGCCGTAAAAAAGCAATATCTTTCGGTAAAACCTTTGCCTCAATTAGTAGATTGTCTTCAGATGGTACAATTTCAACAATGTCCATGCCTGGTTGTACAACACCACCCACCGTATTCACTTTGAGCGTTTTTATCGTGCCATTAACTGGCGATGTTACGCTTGTCCTGGATACCCGGTCTTGTAAACCAACTTGACCTTCGTTGAGTTGAGAAAGACGACTTTGTTTTTCTTCCATCTCTTTTTGAGCATCAACACGGAATTTGAAGGCAACATCTTTACGTTTAAGAATAGCCTCTCTTAGCAAAGAGTTTTGTTTGGGTAACAATAATCTCGCATTTTCTAACTCGCCTTGCATATCGTTGAGTTGCCGTTGCATTTTTAATAAGTCAACTTGCGAGACAATTCCTTCTTTTACTAAAGGACGGTTTATCTCAACTTCTCTGCTAGCCAGACCAACACTTCTGCTTAACGTACGGATTTTATTGTTAATTTCTAAAATTTCGTTTTCTTTTTGTTCAATTTGCTGCCCCATAATAACCAGCTGGTTATTTAAATTACTTACATTTTCTTGCAACGCCCCTTTTTGGCGGGCGACATTTTCTGGGAAAACTTTTTCGTAACCAGCAGGAAAAATAATTGATTGCTCATTGAGAGCCACCTGATCACGCCAAGGCAATGCACTATCATTGGAAATAGAAAGACTGGCTATTTCAGCTCGCAGGCGAGCAACATCACCTTGCATACTGACTAATTCTTGTTGTTTCTCACGAAAATCTGAACGGAAACGAGTGTCATCAATGCGCAATAACTCTTGCCCTTCTTTCACCATTTGCCCTTCACGGACAAAAATCTCTTTGACGATACCGCCTTCAAGATTTTGAATTACCTGCAGCTGTTTTGAAGGAATAACCTTCCCTTCGCCTCGTGTAACTTCATCCAGTTTTGCCCAAGCAGACCAGATAGTTGCAACAATGAAGAAAAGGAAACAACACCAGAGTAAAATTCTGGCTCGCCGTGGAGCCGTTAGCATTACCGCTGCTGAAGCGTCATCAATAAGATCTAGCTGTCTTTGATTCAGTTCAGGATTAGGCATCAGCGTTCTCCCTTACTCGAACCTTACCTTCTTTGAGTTGTTGTAACACATGATCTCTCGGACCATCAGCAACAACCATCCCTTGCTCGATAACAATAATACGATCCACAATGTCCAGCATAGAGGTGCGGTGAGTAATCAAGAGCATCGTTGTTTCTGCAGGTAAATTCGCCAATTCACGCTTCACCAGACTTTCCGAACGGTTATCCATATTTGCCGTTGGCTCATCCAAAATAAGAATAGGCGGATCAAGTAAAAGTGCTCTGGCTAAAGCGATAGATTGTCGCTGACCACCAGATAAATTGCGTCCACCCTCACCAACCTGTCGTTCTAAGCCATTAGGGTCATGATTGGTAAACTGACTAACTCCTGCCCGTTGAGCTGCCCGTAATATCTGAGCATCGGTTGAATGAGGATGGCCCAGCTGAATATTTTGACGAATTGAGCCATAAAACAACGTAAAATCCTGAGGAACACAGCCAATATTGTCTCGTATTGTAGAAGGATGTAACTGCGATAATTCAAAACCATCGAGACGCACAGAACCAGATAGCGGCTTATACAACCCCAGGATCAATTTTTCTAGCGTTGTTTTCCCAGCACCAATGCGACCAATAATCGCGATTTTCTCACCAGGGCGAATTCTTACGGTTAGCTGTTTAAGTGCTGATTGTTCTGAACCTGGGTAGCTGAATGAAACATCATCCAGATCGATCCGGCCAGTTAGGCGGTCATAATCAAGATAATGTTTATCGTCTTCTCGTTCTGACGGGCTCTGCATTATATTTTCAAGTAACAGCAATGCAGATTTCGCCTGATTATAACGTGTTGATAATACAGATAACTGGATAAGCGGACCGATAGCACGACCAGCAAGCATCACTGCGGCGATCATACCACCCATGGTTAAATTACCTTCGGAGATCTGGTAAACCCCTAATACGATCAACGCAACTGTCGTCATCTGCTGAACATAATTGGCTAAACCTGAAACCATATTGGTAATTTTACGGGTAGTAATACCCGAATTGGCCATATGACTAACGGCTTGTTCCCAGCGATGCTGGAATTGCCCTTCCGCATTATGAATTTTAACAGACTCAAGCCCAGCAATAGCTTCTATAACTGTGGCATATTTTTGTGATGACAACCGGCTGCTTTCTTCAATGCTTTGACGCAGTGGTGCCTGAATATAAAGGCTATATACAGCCATGCAAATAATAGCAATCAATGGCACGACTGCGAGTAAGCCTGCAAAAATCCAAATAACCAACAAGAACAAAAATGCGAAAGGTAAATCGATAAGCGCTGACACTGTTGCTGAAGTAAAAAATTCACGTATAGATTCAAACTCTTGCAGATGGCGAGCAAAAGCCCCTGTTGAATTAGGCCTGGACTCCATACGAATGCCCATAACCTTAGAGAAAATCTTGGCCGAAAGTAGTAAATCAGATTTTTTGCCTGCGATATCAATGAAATAACTGCGAAGTTGCCGGATAATAATATCAAAGGTAAAAACTAATGAAACACCAATGGCTAATACCCAGAGCGAGTCAAATGCCAGATTGGGAACGATCTTGTCATAGACGTTCATGGTAAAAATTGGACTAGCAATAGCAAATATGTTGATCAATATAGAAGCGATCAATACATCTTTATAGATTGGCAATGATTCCAGTAATGTACTCCAAAACCAATGCCCTTCTTTGGGTTTCAATACTTCTGGCGCACGAGCATCGAACTGTAAACGGCGTTTAATATAAAAACCATTACCAGAGCATTCTTCCGCCAATACGGCTAAAGAAACCGACTGCTGACCAACACTACCAATTGGAAAAAAAAGAGTGGCTTGCGTTTTAGACTTATCAACAGAAAGGAGAACTGCGGCCCGACCATCGCGCATCAACAGAACGCAGGGCAATAATAGTGCAGGAATGGCATCTAAAGGCGATGAAAAATAGTCAACAACAAAACCCGCTCTATGTGCCGCACGAGGAAATAATTCCGATGTTAATTTCCCATCCTGTAATGGTAGCCCTGCCATGAGCGCTTCACGGGTATTTCCCATACCATAATGTTGAGACATAAACAGCAAACACTCTAATAATGCATCTTGCCGTCCATCTGCAATTGTCATATTTGTCCTTGTTCTACCCGGATAAAACCTGAATCTCAGGATCGAAGGTGCCGAATGTTACTACAAATAGTCTCTTTTTCATAACATTACCTTCACATACATCATAGACAACAAATAGTTATTTGCTTTACTAAATAATAAGCTACGCAATAAAAAAGCGCCTGCATTGCAGGCGCTTTTATTCAGAAAGAATACTTTTCTGAAATTACAGTACGTCGATAGCGTTCAGTTCTTTGAATGCTTGTTCCAGACGAGCAATCATAGTTTCCTGAGCTTTACGCAACCATACGCGTGGATCGTAGTATTTTTTGTTTGGTGAGTCTGCGCCTTCTGGGTTACCCAGCTGGCCTTGCAGGTAAGCTTCTTTCGCTTTGTAGTAGTTCAGGATACCTTCCCAAGTTGCCCACTGGGTGTCAGTATCGATGTTCATTTTAACTACGCCATAGCCTACAGATTCTTTAATTTCAGCATCAGTAGAACCTGAACCACCGTGGAATACGAAGTTCAGAGTGTTAGCTGGAACGCCGAATTTTTCAGAAACGTATTTCTGAGAAGCATCCAGGATGCTTGGAGTCAGTTTAACGTTACCTGGTTTGTAAACACCGTGTACGTTACCGAAAGAGGCAGCGATGGTGAAACGTGGACTGATTTTGCTCAGACGCTCGTAAGCGTATGCAACGTCTTCTGGTTGAGTGTACAGAGCAGACTGATCCATGTGGCTGTTGTCTACGCCGTCTTCTTCACCACCAGTGCAACCCAGTTCTAATTCCAGAGTCATGCCCATTTTTGCCATACGTTCTAAGTATGTGCAGCAAATGTCGATGTTTTCTTCCAGAGATTCTTCTGACAGATCCAGCATGTGAGAAGAGAACAGTGGTTTGCCAGTTTCAGCGAAGTGTTTCTCACCCGCGTCCAACAGACCGTCGATCCATGGCAGCAGTTTTTTAGCTGCATGGTCAGTGTGCAGAATTACAGGGATGCCGTAAGCTTCAGCAACTGCGTGAACGTGTTTAGCACCAGAGATAGCACCGATGATAGCCGCTTTCTGACCTTCCAGTTTCATACCTTTACCAGCGATAAATGCAGCACCGCCGTTAGAGAACTGAACGATTACTGGCGCTTTAACTTTAGCAGCAGCTTCCAGTACAGCGTTTACTGAGTCAGTACCAACACAGTTAACAGCAGGCAGAGCGAATTTGTTCGCTTTTGCTACTTCGAATACTTTCTGTACGTCGTCACCGGTAATAACGCCTGGTTTAACGAAATCAAAGATCTTAGACATTTCAAAGGTCCTATCAGGTGTTCAACTACAAAATGCGAGTTGAACGAGTTGCTAAAAAATTATTTGTTGCCGAGTGGCAAAGCAACGGGAGACATTTGCCTCCCGTTAAATCATTACGCTTTAGCGCGTTCTTCCAGAATCGCAACTGCAGGCAGAACTTTGCCTTCTACGAATTCCAGGAATGCACCACCGCCAGTAGAGATATAAGATACTTTGTCAGCGATACCGAACTTGTCGATAGCTGCCAGAGTGTCGCCACCACCAGCGATAGAGAATGCTGGCGATTCAGCAATCGCTTTAGCGATGATTTCAGTGCCTTTAGCGAATTGGTCGAACTCGAACACGCCTACTGGACCATTCCACAGAATAGTCTTCGCGTTCATGATGATGTCAGCCAGTGCTTTAGCAGAATCTGGACCGATGTCGAAAATCATGTCGTCATCAGTTACGTCAGCAACAGCTTTGATAGTTGCAGGGGTAGTTTCAGAGAACTCTTTACCTACAACAACGTCAGTAGTTACTGGAATGTTAGTTTCAGCAGCCAGTTTCTTAGCAGTGTCGATCAGGTCGTGTTCGCACAGAGATTTACCAACATTGTGGCCAGCAGCCGCGATGAAAGTGTTAGCGATACCACCACCAACTACCAGCTGGTCAGCGATTTTTGACAGAGATTCCAGAACGGTCAGTTTGGTAGAAACTTTAGAACCACCAACGATAGCAACCATTGGGCGCTCTGGTTTCAGCATTGCTTTACCCAGTGCATCTAATTCACCAGCCAACAGTGGGCCAGCACAAGCAACTGGTGCGTATTGAGCAACACCGTGAGTTGAACCTTCAGCGCGGTGAGCAGTACCGAAAGCGTCCATTACGAATACGTCACACAGAGCAGCATATTTCTTAGCCAGCTCTTCAGTGTTTTTCTTTTCGCCTTTGTTGAAACGGCAGTTTTCCAGAACAACCAGTTCACCGGCTGCAACTTCAACGCCATCCAGGTAATCTTTAGCCAGACGTACTGGGCAGGACAGTTTGTCTTTCAGGTAGTTCACTACTGGCAGCAGAGAGAACTCTTCGTTGTACTCGCCTTCAGTCGGACGACCCAGGTGAGAAGTGATCATTAACTTGGCGCCTTTTTCCAGAGCCAGTTTGATGGTCGGCAGAGTTGCAACGATACGTGCGTCAGAAGTTACTTTACCATCTTTCACTGGTACGTTCAGGTCTGCACGAACGAGTACGCGCTTACCAGCCAGATCCAGATCAGTCATTTTGATAACAGACATGTTAGTCCCCTATATTTTTTAGACATATAACGAAGTCAGTGCCATTGGTCTTATTTTGATCTTCCTGAATAAGACTCAACTTATGAAGTTAGTACGCCAGCCGGATTACAGAGAGGAGACTTCAGTTGTGTGTGTTGTTTTTTTCCTGATGTAAAACCAGGGAGACTGAAGTCATACCCACAACAGCTTGTTGTGACCTACTAATCATTCAAACGCAAAGAGTTTACTGTGCTTATGCATCAAACGCGATACTTGACACAGATTTTCTGTGAAAAAAACGGGAGCCGAAGCTCCCGTTTAACATTGCATTTACGCCTGGAACAAACTTTCAACAGTTTGCACCACATTTTCGACCGTGAAGCCGAATTGTTGGAACAGTAATTCAGCGGGCGCGGATTCACCAAACGAGCGCATACCAATGATTTGGCCGTTCAAACCAACATATTTGTACCAGTAGTCAGCAATACCGGCTTCCACTGCAACACGTTTAGTCACTGCTGCTGGTAATACCGATTCTTTGTATTCAGCAGATTGCGCATCGAACGCATCGGTACATGGAATAGAGACAACACGGACCTGACGACCTTTTGCCGTCAGTTCAGCCGCAGCCAGCATCGCCAGTTCCACTTCAGAACCCGTTGCGATCAGGATCGCATCCGGCGTGCCTTCGCTGTCACGCAGAACATAACCGCCTTTGTAGACATTCGCCAACTGAGCTGGGGTACGATCCATCTGTGCCAGGTTCTGACGCGAGAAAATCAGCGCACTTGGGCCATCTTTGCGTTCAACGGCATATTTCCACGCAATCGCTGATTCAACTTGGTCACATGGACGCCATGTGCTCATGTTCGGTGTCAGACGCAATGATGCCATCTGCTCTACCGGCTGATGCGTCGGGCCGTCTTCACCCAGACCGATGGAGTCGTGAGTATAAACGAAGATGGCGCGTTGTTTCATCAGCGCGGCCATGCGTAATGCATTACGCGCATATTCCATAAACATCAGGAAAGTGGCACCGTAAGGAATGAAACCGCCGTGCAGCGCCACACCATTCATCATGGCTGACATCGCAAACTCACGCACACCGTAGTGGACATAGTTACCAGAAGCATCATCAGCCGTCAGTGATTCTGAGCCAGACCACATGGTCAGGTTCGATGGCGCCAAGTCAGCAGAACCGCCCAGGAATTCAGGCAGTAATTTACCAAAGGCTTCAATCGCATTCTGGCTGGCTTTACGGGAAGCAATTTTCGATGGATTGGCTTGCAATTGTTCAACAAACGCTTGTGATGCTTCGGCCCAGTTAGCTGGTAAATCACCATTCACGCGACGTTTGTATTCTGCAGCTAGCTCTGGATGTGCTTCGGCATAAGCAGCATATTTCTCATTCCATGCAGCTTCTTTCGCAACACCCGCGTCTTTCGCATTCCATTCGGTTGCAATGTCAGCAGGAATAACAAACGGCTCATGACTCCAACCCAGGAACTCACGTGCAGCGGCAATTTCAGCAGCACCTAATGGTGAACCGTGGCAATCGTGTGAACCGGCTTTGTTTGGTGAACCAAAACCGATCACAGTCTTACAGCAGATCAGAGTTGGTTTGTCAGTTTCCGCTTTTGCCGCTTCGATAGCCGCTTTAACTGCATCTGCATCATGGCCGTCAACAGCACGGATCACATGCCAGCCATACGCTTCAAAACGAGCAGGGGTATCATCAGTAAACCAGCCTTCAACATGACCGTCGATAGAGATACCGTTGTCATCCCAGAATGCGATCAGTTTGCCCAGTTTCAGAGTTCCAGCCAGTGAGCACGCTTCGTGGGAAATACCTTCCATCATGCAACCGTCGCCCATAAACACGTAGGTGTGATGGTCGACGATATCAAAATCAGGACGGTTGAATTGTGCAGCCAGCACTTTTTCTGCCAGCGCCATACCAACACCGTTGGTAATACCCTGACCTAATGGGCCGGTGGTTGTTTCAACACCTGGTGCATAACCGTATTCAGGGTGACCTGGTGTACGGGAGTGCAGCTGACGGAAATTTTTCAGATCTTCAATGGACAGGTCATAACCAGACAGATGCAACAAGGAGTACAGCAGCATCGAACCATGACCGTTGGATAGGATGAAACGGTCACGCTCGCTCCATTTTGGGTTAGCTGGGTTGTGGTTCAAAAAGTCGCGCCACAGCACTTCAGCAATATCAGCCATGCCCATCGGGGCGCCCGGGTGGCCGGAATTGGCTTTTTGAACTGCATCCATGCTCAATGCCCGGATGGCATTGGCTAACTCTTTACGAGAGGGCATTTGTCACTCCTGCTTTCATTTAGGTCTATACATTTAAGTAAGGCGTGTATTGTCCCAAACTGATCACCGGTTGCGCAAATGTTATCTCGGTTATTTTATTGCGATATACCTCTTACTTAATGATCTGAGGCTTAATTTTCCCCGTACATTGACGATATCTCTATTGACTGCGACAATAGTCACATAGATAGACGTCCAGATGTGGATACTGCTATTTGCAATCAGGTTATTAACCGCTTTGCAATCGCCTTCAACTTTTTACACAGAGAATTAAAATGGCAAGACTGTTTACCTCCGAATCCGTTGCTGAAGGACATCCAGATAAAATCGCGGATCAGATTTCCGACGCGGTGCTGGATGCCATTCTGGAGCAGGATCCAAAAGCGCGTGTCGCTTGTGAAACTTTCGTCAAAACTGGCATGGTGCTGGTTGGTGGTGAAATCACAACCACTGCATGGGTTGATATTGAAGAACTGGTGCGTAAAACCGTTTGTGATATCGGCTATACCCACTCAGATATGGGTTTTGACGCGCATTCTTGTGCAGTACTGAATGCCATCGGTAAACAGTCTCCTGATATCAATCAGGGTGTTGATCGTGCTGATCCAAAAGAACAGGGTGCTGGCGACCAAGGTCTGATGTTTGGTTATGCATCAAACGAAACTGACGTATTGATGCCTGCGCCAATTACTTACGCTCATCGTCTGGTTAAGCGCCAATCTGAAGTACGTAAAAATGGCACGTTGCCATGGTTGCGCCCGGATGCAAAAAGCCAAATCACCTTTATTTATGACAAACAAGGCAAAATCGAAGGTATCGATGCCGTTGTTCTGTCAACACAGCATTCACCAGATATTAGCCAGCCAGATCTGATCGAAGCAGTACACGAAGAGATCCTAAAACCGGTATTGCCTGCAGAATGGTTGAGCAAAAATACCAAATACTTTATTAACCCAACTGGCCGTTTTGTTATCGGTGGCCCAATGGGTGACTGTGGTCTGACTGGCCGTAAAATCATCGTCGATACCTACGGTGGTATGGCTCGTCACGGTGGCGGTGCTTTCTCTGGTAAAGACCCATCTAAAGTTGACCGTTCAGCCGCTTATGCAGCGCGTTATGTAGCGAAAAACATTGTGGCAGCCGGTTTAGCTGATCGCTGTGAAATTCAGGTTTCCTACGCCATCGGTGTTGCTGAGCCAACTTCTATCAGCGTTGAAACATTTGGCACTGGCAAAGTCAGTGAAGAATTATTGACTCAGTTGGTACGTGATCAGTTCGATCTGCGCCCATATGGCCTGATTGAAATGCTGGATCTGATCCAACCGATCTACAAACAAACTGCGGCTTATGGCCACTTCGGACGCGAAGAGTTCCCATGGGAAAAAACCGATAAAGCCGCATTACTGCGCGACTTAGCTGGTTTGAAATAATTCGTGATGTTAAGGGGCTTCGGCCCCTTTATTTTATCGATAAACTCCGCTGTTTTATCTGTATACTCCCGCCAAAGCAGTCCTTTTTTCCTCCTGTAAATGCTAAATAGACCCAACATTGCTAACCTGATCCAGATCGAAGTGGTAACCAGCCATTATCTGTCTTTGGCTGCCCGTTACTTCAAACGTGAATTTAATCACCCAAAAATCACGTTAGATCAGCGTGGCAAATGTGCGGGTACAGCACGGTTACGCGACTGGCATATAAGGCTTAATCCGGTTTTGTTGCAAGATAATCAGGCTGAGTTTGAAAATGAGGTGATCCCGCATGAGATTGCCCATTTGGTGGTGCATGCAATCTGGGGACAAGTGAAACCACATGGTGCAGAATGGCGAAAAGTGATGTGGGAAGTATTTAACATTACGCCCCGCACCACCCATAAAATGGATGTAACTAAAGTTCAGGGCGCTGTTTACGCATATCATTGTGACTGCCAGCAACATCAATTATCAGTGCGGCGTCACCGCGCAATTTTACGCGGTGACCGGCAATATTGCTGTCGTCGTTGCGGTGCTAATCTGCAACTACTAACTGACGTAACAGACTCATCCCCTCGCCCGTAAATTCACCGGCATTGGCCATTTGACGGATCTGTTCTGCGTTATAACGGCGGGCATCATAAACAACCACAATACTTTCATCGCCCGGTTGCAGGAAATTTTGCTCACCAAATGGTGTGTAGCGAGTAGCGCCGATACTAATGATCACCTGTTGCGGATGTTGTGCTGCTTTCAACAAGGCAGCAATATCTTCCGCAGGGCCTTCATCCTGCTGATGATTCATCTTATCGATGACCCAATTCAGTAAGGTTTCGTGAAAATAGCTGTATTCCACCGTTGGGCTGTCTAAACCATACGGATAACATTCCCCATTACGGCGTAAAAAGCTGGCGATATGGTAACAATCCAACTCACCACCTTCGGCAAATTTATCCAGCGTGATGCGCTGTGATGACATGCCTTTACTGGATGGGCCCCAGTTTTTCTTTTCACTAATCTTCCGTGCACCAGGGCGACGAATAGAGCAGTCATTAAATGCCGCAAACTCACGCGGAATCAGATCTTTAACGATCTGGTTGTCATATACCACATCACAAATCAGACAAACTTCCGGTTCGATCTGCAGATTATCAGCACCATCAGGAAACTGGATCTGATGATGAGATATCGGAAATACATTCAGAAAACTGTTTTCAATGTGCGGTACATAAAATGGGAATATGGCTTTCGGCTGAATAGCATCTTTTACTTTAACATTCACAAAGTCACTGGCTTCGCCCGCCTGTTCCAAATGTCCGGCAAAGTTACCCGCCACACCAAAACCAATCATCTTGGTTAAATCCATTGCATGCTCCTTTCTGAATGCCAATTCACGCTTAACAAGATTACTATCAAGAATCGCAAGCATGTTATCCTTGCAACATCTGATTTACACCCTCGTTATGCGGTTATAGTAAAAATATAGTGAAGGAGCAATGTCGCTAAAATGCGCATTCCACGAATTTATCAAGACTCTCCATTGAGCATTGGCGCCACCGTTAACTTACAAGAAGATGCTGCAAACCATGTCGGGCGAGTGTTACGCATGTTACCCGATCAGGAAATTTGTCTGTTCAACGGCCACGGTGGTCAATATCAAGCCACGATTATTGAAAGTGGTAAGAAACAAGTGATTGTTCGGGTTGATAGTTTTAATGATCACTCGGTAGAATCGCCACTTGCGATCCATTTAGGTCAAGTTATCAGCCGTGGCGATAAGATGGAATTTACCATCCAGAAATCGGTTGAGCTGGGCGTTAACGTGATCACGCCGTTATGGTCTTCCCGGTGCGGCGTCAAATTACACGGCGATCGTCTGGATAAAAAACTGGAGCAATGGCAAAAAATTGCCATCAGCGCTTGTGAACAGTGTGGCCGTAATAGCGTTCCACTTGTGCGCCCTGTTATGTCACTGGAAAACTGGCTGGCTGAACCCACAGATGAGCTTAAACTGACCCTTCACCCCAGAGCAGCCTATTCGGTAGGCACTTTACCTGTACCAGAAAAAGGTGTCCGACTGGTGATTGGTCCGGAAGGTGGTTTGTCAGATGATGAAATCGCATTAACAGAACAATATCATTTTCAGGAAATGCTGCTTGGTCCACGTGTATTACGCACTGAAACCGCAGCTTTGACCGCTATTACCGCGCTGCAATGTCGTTTCGGCGATCTGTCTTAGGAGAGCAAATGAGCATTAAATTAGGCATTGTGATGGACCCTATTCAGTCCATCAATATCAAAAAAGACACCAGCTTCGCTATGTTACTGGAAGCCCAGCAACGTGGTTACGAACTCTATTACATGGAGATGAATGATCTCTATCTCGAGCAAGGTATCTCTTATGCTACCATGCGCCCGTTGGAAGTCCGTCAGGATTACACCTGTTGGTATTCGCTCGGTGAAGTCGTTGATCAGCCATTGCATGAACTTGATGTGATCCTGATGCGTAAAGATCCACCGTTTGATACTGAATTCATTTATGCGACTTATTTGCTCGAACGTGCTGAAGAACAAGGCACCCTGATTGTTAACAAACCGCAAAGCCTGCGGGATGCTAACGAAAAGCTGTTTACCGCCTGGTTTGCCGAACATACGCCAACTACGCTGGTGACCCGTTCTTCCGCCAAATTGCGCTCTTTCCACCAGCAACATCAGGATGTGATCTTAAAACCGCTGGATGGTATGGGTGGTGCCTCTATTTTTCGCATGAAGCATGATGACCCTAACGTCGGTGTTATTATCGAAACACTCACCGAACATGGTTCCCGTTATTGTATGGCGCAATCTTATTTACCTGCGATCAAAGATGGCGACAAACGAGTATTGGTGATTGATGGTGAGCCGGTTCCCTACTGCCTGGCTCGCATTCCCTCGCAAGGGGAAACACGCGGTAATCTGGCCGCCGGCGGACGCGGTGAACCGCGTGAATTGACTGAAGCAGACTGGAAAATTGCACGTGCTGTTGGTCCGACCCTGAAAGCCAAAGGATTGATTTTTGTTGGCCTAGATATTATCGGTGACCGACTCACTGAAATTAACGTGACCAGCCCAACCTGTGTTCGGGAAATCGAAGCACAATTTGATATTAATATTTGTGGTTTGCTGATGGATGCGATTGAACGCCGCATCAGTAAAGCCAGTTAAGGAACCCTCTTTAGGAATGATGCAGTCATTACAGAATTATTTTCTGGTTGCAATGCCAACGCTCAACGACTCTGTTTTTGAGCGTTCCCTTATTTATTTATGTGAACATAATGAAAAAGGCGCGATGGGAATTGTGCTGAATGTGGAACTGGATATTGATATCTGCCAGTTATTGACGCAGATGAAACTCGGTAACTCCGCTTTTCTACTTTCAGGTAAACCCGTTATGTCTGGCGGGCCGGTGAACACTGATCGTGGTTTTGTCTTGCATACACCGATGGATGGTTTTCACGCCTCGTTATCGATAACCAATGAACTCATGATGACCTCATCACTGGATATTTTATCGACTCTTGGCACTTCTGCTGAGCCGAAAAATTACATGATTGCGCTCGGTTATGCAGGCTGGGAGGCAGGCCAGTTGGAACAGGAAATTTTGGATAATGTCTGGCTGACGATTCCAGCTTCGTCAGAGATCATTTTTAATACGCCGGTTGAAGATCGCTGGTTAGCCGCCAGTAAATCAATTGGTATTGATATCTGGCAGCTTGCACCAGGGGCAGGCCACGCATGAAAGAAATCGGTAATCGTTCACTCATGGGGTTTGACTTTGGTACCCGCAGTATTGGTATTGCCACAGGGCAAGAAATCACCGGCACTGCGTCGCCATTAACCTCATTGAAAGCCAATGAGGGTATTCCAGACTGGGTGCAGCTGGAAAAGCTACTGAAGGAGTGGCAACCAGATCTGTTAGTCGTCGGTTTACCGCTCAATATGGATGGTACTGAACAGGAAATGACGGTACGCGCGCGTAAATTTGGCCAGCGACTACATGGTCGTTTCGGTTTTCAGGTGGAATTCAAAGATGAACGACTCACCACGACTGATGCCAAAGCCCGCCTCTTTGAACACGGAGGCTATAAAGCCTTAGGTAAAAGCCGTGTTGATGCGGTTTCAGCCCAATTAATATTAGAAAGTTGGATGGAATCGCACTACGGTGCATAACCAAGACGCATAACAAAACTCCCGCTTTCGCGGGAGTTAAAACTTAATAAGCATGATCCATCTGGTAAATGTTATAGAGCACCTTGGTATCCAGCTCTAGCTCTGTCGCATACATATTATCTACCGGATAACTCTTCACAACCCGCGCTCCACGCAATAGACCATCGACATTCGCATGCATGCGGTTACTAGCCTGACGATTGTCTTTATACGTTGTATCCGCTTGGATGGCGTTGCCATACACCTGTTCCGTTAATTCACGATAGGCATCTAATTTTGATGCCCTGATTGCCTGCAGGATTTTTTCCGAACGAGTTGGCCCTGGTTGCACATCAACAATACCGTAACCAACTGAACGCAATACCGGAAATTCATCAGGTGTTTCACGGGCATAATGTGTTACCCGATGCGTGGTGCAACTAGCCAGAAAAACAGAACTTAGCAGCAACAATATCCAATACCAGCGAGACATAGTCGCCTCCTAATGTGTCATCGTAAGGGGTTTGCCGTATTGGTCATACGGAAACTCACCACGAACCACCATACCTTTTGTTACCAGTACAGTGCGCCCAGATTCAAAATTACCTTTCAGCATTTCATTTGGTACGAAGCCCTGTGATGTCGCTTCAACCAAACGCGTACGCATATTGATGATGCGCATATTGAGCACCATACCTAAATCATTTCGCGACATAGTGCCGGTCAGCACACGCCCAGCCGGGATCCGTTTTGATAATTCGGTCCAATCACGGCTCATGGTGAAATCGCCTTCCGGTGTCACTTTGATGCTACCGGTTATCTTATAGTCGAGAACAACTTCACCACGCCGGTGTAATTCATGCACAAAATCTTCGGAGATTTGCTGCCCGATTGGGCTCGTACTTTCCAATGAGCTGAGATTCACCATGGATGTCACGGCGATCGGTGATAAAACAGTGTTGCCCGGGATCTTCGTAGCAAACAATCGGTCTGTCATATCAGACACCAAACGGTTCAGCGCCAGCCCATTTTCTTTTTTTGGCCCGTCATAGTTCATACCGGTTTGTTCAGCACATGCTGATAACGCAAAAACGGCAGTTAAAACCACCATTAACGGTCTGTATTTTTTCATTATTAGACCCAACCCTTCTCCTGGCATAACCAATTATCGGCCATTCGCATAATATCTTGAGGCCGGATGTCAATTTTCCGCTGGTATAGATTGTGCATAGCAGAATTATCTTATCTCTCATTCGCCAAATGCCATGAAACGTTGGATTATTCTGCTTTTATGCATGATCGCCCTGCCCTCGCAAGCCGCTTGGTATAAAACCATTGGCAGTGCCCCTATTATCAACAATGATGAGGAATATGCACGCCAGCAAGCGATTCAGGATGCATTACGCCAGGCCATGCTGAAAGCGGGAGCCTCGGTTTCCAGCATACAACAACTCAGTAATGGTGCGTTGACCCGCGATGATTTCCAAATCCGCGCCAACAGTGAAGTTCGGCAATATCAACTATTGGATGAAGAGATCCACGAGCAACGCATGTTTGTTAATGTACGCTCTTACATAGTCGCCGATCGCTCTGGCTGTGCCGGTGGCCTATATGCCAAAGATATTTCACTGATCCGGTTTAACTGGCAACACAAAGATGATGGTCGTTATGGCCAAATCTATCAATTGGATCGCGCCGTAACTCGCGCATTGTTCGACCGCTTAGGACAACAGCGTCAGGTTTTTGTCACTCACAGCTGGTTAGATAATAATCTGGGGGTAGACCCAGGAAAATTACATCAAGGTGACAGCACATTTGCGCAGCAAATCCAAAGCTTAGCCGTGCAGACTGACAGCCAATATCTCATTTTTGGCAGCATCGTTGATGCCTCGTTGCAGAAACCAGACCAAGGCATTCTCGACAATGTCTTTCCGGGAACATGGTATAAAAATCCACTACGCCATTTTACTTTGCAACTGTATATCTACGACGGTTTAACCGGGCAATTGCTGGACCAGCCTTTTTACCAAACTCAGGCACAATGGACATTTGATCGAGACGCTATCGTTGACCCGATCAGTCAAGATTTCTGGCAGTCATCATATGGTATGGAAGTGATGGCGACGGTTAACCGCGTAACAGAAGAACTGAAAGGCCGTTTGCAATGTGAACGCCCTACTGCGCGGATCATCCGCGTGGAAGGTCTCGATTATCATATTAACCTAGGCAAAAATAACGGCCTGAAAGTAGGCGACCGCTTCCGTATTCAGCATAAAGCTGATTTCACCGATACCTATGGGCAAGAACATCCATTCCGGAACGAGGCGTCTGGGGTGATGGAAGTGAAAAAGGTGTATCCGGAAAATGCGGTGATTCGGCCATTATCGCAATATGCCGCTGGCAATATTCAGGTGAATGATTTGGCGGAATTGGAGTGATAAAAGGGAATAACAGTGGTGTCCCCACCAGGACTCGAACCTGGATCTTACGCTTAGGAGGCGCACGCTCTATCCTGCTGAGCTATGAGGACATGCCATAATGCAGCGGAGGGATTATAGCAAACCGCAAAGTAAACGCTAGATTTTATCTTTTAAGATCAGGTTGTTATTTGATTTGCTCTTTTCTGATAAAACCAAATTTAATATGCTTTTTTGCGCCCCATAACAGACATATTAAAAATGCGAGTGTGCTGATAATTTGACCGACACGCTCTTCGAACAAAGTATCGAGTGTTAGCAAAATTTCATGTTTCCCTGCTGGAACAGATAATTGCAGCAGTCCGTTATCCGATGGACTCACAGATAATTTGGTTTGGTCATCTAATGTGGCAGCCCAGCCAGGGTAATAAAACTGATGAACGGTTATCTTTGACTCAACATTGGCATTTATCAACAACTGAATTGTGCGTGGTTGCCAACGTTTGATTTCCCAACCCACGTCTGTTTTGTCACTTTGCAACTGCGGAGTGTCGTGGCCAAGTTTGCGAATATTATCGTAACTAAAGTTTTCTTCCGGCACCCAATGTGGCCGATATTCAACCGGGCTTCGGCTAACCATCAGAGATTTAATGATCTCTTTTTCTTCTACTCGATTGAAAAATATAGCGTTAGCACCATAAATCAACTCGCTGCTTAATAATACAGTCAGCAACAAAAACCAAATGATCAAAGGATTTCGTCCATGCATACGGAATTTAATTTCATCGAATTGGGAAACCGCTAATGCAAACACTGTAATCGCGGCAATAGTTAATATGGTATTAAAGCGCCATGGAAATTGAATTTTTTGCAAAGTCGGTAATAAATCCCATATGAACTGACTGAAAGGCAACGTCATAAATAATGATAAAAATACCACCACAATCCAATAGTTGGTTTCCCTTCTAATAATCAGGTGTGTTTGCATTCGACTGAATAACCATGCGCCATACGCCAGGGTGCTCATTAACACCGTGATAAAGGTCAGATAACGCCAGAATGTTCTACTATGCCCGTAGATAGGGCCACTAAGAAGAAAATTATTAGTATAATTAAACATACCTGAAAACATACTTTGCATCGAAACATTACCTTGTGTTGTCATTGCTGGCACCCAATATATTGCCGACAAGCCAACAGCAAGCATGATCGCTATCAGATGGTTTAAAAAAACAAATTTCCGTAACTCTTTATTGGTAACAAATAAAAAATGTCCGATAAATACAGGCATAAAAATAATAAAGGTTGGCAAATGTGTAAAAATCAACAATGCAATACTGATGCTTAGCCATATGATTGATTTTTTCGATCCCTCAGAAACCTTAAGACTCCAATAAAGAATCAATGGCATCCAAACAAAACTCCATAACTCGGCAAAAGCAAAGCGAATATATAAATCAACGACAAAGTGATAAGGTAACACCATATAAATGATGGCGAGGATTAAAGCGAATTGAGTACTGGTAAATTCCTTCATCCAAAAATAAACCGTTATGCCGGATAGGATTAATGCAAACGATGCAGAGAAAAGCAGCGCATCACAATCAGCTGTATTCAGATTAAACAATAATGAAAATAGGCTGGTTATATAATATGGCAAGGGAGCATAGAAAAAAAAGGTAGGGCTACCAAAACCTGCATTCATGTTGAGCATCCAACGCGGATAGAGATCACCGTTCCAAAACTGTTCCGTGAAATGATGACTGAAAATCACATGAAAGAAAAAATCATGTCCATTCATACAGCCATTAATCAATAATGGCATTGTCAGCAGCAGACCTACCGCAACAATAATAATGAGATGACGCCATGGTGATATTAGAGCCAGAATCTTTGACATCACTGGAAACACCTCTTTATTCGGATGCTGTTAGTCACGATCCCTGACAGCAGTGATGTTTGTATAGCAATTATGCCGCAGATTTTCCTTTATCCACTTCCGTTATTAATTCTAGCTCCTCTGCGCAAGATGTGTACGAGTGACATCATTTGTTTTGAATGAGTACGAAATTTCAAAAAACCACGATCATGATCACATTTATAGTGAAGTTAGCAGCAGCTTAATAATAAAAATATGTGTTTTTTATCAAGCTAATAGCCATCGATATAGATTTAATCTATATCACAAGTAAAAAAAAATATTTCATTATTAGTAAAAGGATGTTTAGCATGCCTGAGATCCAGTCAACTACAGGAGTAACCTCATGGATGCTAAAGTGGTCGCGCAACAAATTTTTGAAGCGCTAGGCGGTAATGAAAATATTATTTCATTGGTCTATTGCGCCACGCGGTTGCGGTTTGTACTCAATGACGATTCAGTGGTCGATGAAAATAAACTGGCACAAATCACTGAGGTCACAGGAACATTCCGTACCGGTGGTCAATATCAGATCATTCTGGGTATGGGTAAGGTCAAATTGGCTCATGATGAATTGATACAATTGATCGACTCAGCACAACAAGAAGTAGCACCGGAGTCTCTGAACCCTGTGCAGAAAGCCGTAAAAGTGATATCCGATCTAGTCAGTAAAAACTAATAAGCACTGTCGGGAATATGGCCGGCCCATATTCCCGACTGATTATATTTATGATTAAACAATTAAATGACGATTATTATCAAGATTCTCTCTAATTAATTTCAATACATCTTGTATATGCATGTCATCTTGTTTTTCTCTGATAAGATAAATACCAACCGAGCCTTTTGTATACTCCTCAGCTAAATCCAAACTAATTAAATTAAATTTATCGAAGAAACTGGCCATTGAACCAGGAAATGGTAAAAGTCCATTTGTACTACAAGCTAAATCTATCGAAGTTATAATTGAATTACTGCGATACAGAATTTTTTCTGTTAAATGTAATTGGGTCCGTTCTAGCTTTTTCGGCTGTAAATCTTCCATGACGTGTACATGTCGTACTTCATCTGGTGTGATTTCAATTGTGGGATATTCCACCAAGTCATCCAGCGTACAAGATCGTAAACTCAGCGGATGCCCTTCCCTGACAAAAACTTTATCATGTGAAATAAATAAAGGAATAAACAATACGCCTGCACGTTTATTAAGACCTGATATTTCATGACCGATAAACAGATCAATATCGCCACTTAATAACAGATCCATTAATCGCAGATGGTTACCAATATCAATGTAAATATTCGCAGCCGGATGTTCTTGCCGATATGCATCGATCATGTCTTTTAGAAAAACATACCACCAAGCATGACCTGAGCCGATGCGTAATTCCCGTTCATGACGTTCTTTCAACATCTCTATTTTGGTCAGCGTATTATCATAAATACGCTGCATGATCCGGGTTTGCTCCAGTAATACTTCACCAAACTCCGTTAATTTCATGCCGTTAGAAGTACGGATGAATAATTGTACATCGAGTGACTCTTCCAGCTTCTTCATATTGTGCGTCAATGTTGGCTGGCTCAGACACAGTTTTTTCGCTGCATGACTCACATTTTGTAACGTAGCGACTTCGAGGAATTGCTGCAAAATCTTATCCATGATCACTCTCTGATATCCTGATATAGACTAATTCTATATCACGGCCAAAATAAAGCATTTCTTTTTGACCTTTAGCCTCATTAACATAGCCCTCGTTCAAGCATCACACGTTCAGTTGGCTATGCTTTATAGATGATTATCCGGCTGAATAATCTAATAACGATGACGAGAGGTTACTATGAAAAAACACACCCTGGGTCTTATCGCTACCTTGGTTGCCGGCGCACTGAATACTGCGCACGCCGATACGCTGAAAATGGAATGTGCCAGCACCAGCACCGGTAAAGCCTACTGTGATTACATTAAAGCCCGCTTTGAAAAAGAAACCACCAACAAACTGGAGTTTGTGCAGTTACCTCCCGCATCTGATGAAAAACTAGGTTTATTCCAACAAATCTTCGCAGCTAAAGACAGTAAAGCCGTCGATGTATTCCAGGCCGATACCGTGTGGTTGGGCGTGTTAGACAAGCATCTGTTAGACCTGACTGACAAAGTAAAAGATCTGCAACCGCTATTCTTCCAGTCTGCCTGGAACAATGATGTTGTGAATGGCAAAGTGAAAGCCATTCCAGCCTTCCTCGATGCGGGTGCCATGTATTACCGCAAAGACTTACTGGCTAAATATAACGAACAACCACCACAAACCTGGGAAGAGCTGACCCGTATCGCCGCGAAAATCCAAAAAGGCGAACGCGATGCCGGTAAGAAAAACTTCTGGGGTTTTGTCTTCCAAGGTAAAGCCTATGAAGGCATGACTTGTGATGCGATGGAATGGATTGCTTCTTATAACGGCGGCACATTCGTTGATAAAGATGGCAAAGTCACAGTAAATAATCCTCAGGCCGCCAAAGCCTTAAATACTGCAGCAGGTTGGATCGGCACTATTTCGCCGAAAGGTGTGCTGGGTTATATGGAAGAAGAGTCTCGCGCGGTATTCCAGAACGGTGATGCAGCCTTCATGCGTAACTGGCCATATGCCTATGTATTAGCACAAGATCCAACCAGCCCAATTAAAGGTAATGTCGGTGTTATTCCTGTGCCGAAAGGCGGTGCAGATGGTCAGCATGCTGCAACACTGGGTGGCTGGCAATGGGCGGTTAGCGCTTACACCGAACACCCTGATGCAGCCATTCAGTTGATCCGTATTCTGACTGATGCAGAATCACAAAAAATGCAGTTTAAAACCATGGGCGTCGCGCCATCTCGTTTAGACGTGTATCAAGATGCGGAAGTTATGAAATCTGCACCTTATCTGGCTGAATTCAAGGATGTCTTCGCCTCTGCAGTTCCTCGTCCTGCAGTTGAAACCAAGTCTCAGTTCCCGAAAGTATCGAAAGCTGTTTTCAATGCAGCCTATGACGTGTTGAGCGGTCGTGCGACCGGTGAAAAAGCAGTCGCCGATCTGGAAAGCAAACTGAAACGCATCAAAGGTAAAGAGTGGAAGTAAGCATGATAGTGCTGCCCTGATTTTGGGGCAGCACTGCTGTTCTGCTTTCGGACCACAAGGAGTAAACGTTGATGAACCACCATTCCGAATCATTGCCTTCCAAAGGAAACAGCGCGAAGGCAACGCAGCACAACGAAGTCATTCCGCAGAAGAAAAAACGCAGTCTGCAACAACGCCGTAGTCGCGCCGCCTGGATCTTAATTGCACCCGCGCTGATCCTGCTGGCATCGGTGGCAGGCTGGCCATTACTGCGCACCCTGTTTTACAGCTTTACCGACGCCGCATTAGATACCCCAGATGTGTATAACATGGTGGGCTTTGATAACTACCTTTCGTGGGTTGATGGTGAAAGCTTTGGCGTATTAGCTGATCCACTGTGGTGGAAAGCAGTATTAAACACGCTCTGGTTTACCGGTATTTCAGTATCGTTTGAATTGTTCTTCGGTATGTTGCTGGCATTACTGATGAATCAGAAATTTCGCGGACAAGGTTTAGTTCGTGCGGCCATTCTGGTGCCATGGGCCATTCCTACTATCGTGACTGCCAAGATGTGGGGTTGGATGTTCCACGACCAATATGGCGTGATCAACGATCTGCTGACACGTGTCGGTATCATCCATGAACCGCTGGCATGGATCGCCGAAGCGAATCTTTCTATGTGGGCCGTAGTGTTTGCTGATGTGTGGAAAACCGTGCCGTTCATGGCGCTGATGTTGCTGGCAGCGCTGCAGATGATCCCGTCCGACCTCTATGAAGCCGGTCGTGTCGATGGTGCGACTGCATGGCAACGCTTCACCCGCATCACCCTGCCGTTGATTATGCCCGCCATGATTGTGGCGCTGATCTTCCGGGTCATGGATGCCTTGCGTGTGTTCGACCTGATTTATGTGCTCACATCCAACAGTGAAGCCACCATCTCTATTTCTGGTTATGCCCGTGAACAGATGGTCTCTTATCAACAAATGGGTTCCGGTTCTGCCGCTTCTGTTTTGGTATTCATGATGGTTGCCGGTATCGCTGCCTGCTTCCTCTACATCGGCCGAATGAATGACGAAGGCAAGGAGAACAAATAATGAAATTAACTCGTCGCCAACGCCATATTACTCACCAGACGTTGATTTATGCTGCTGCAGCGCTGGTCAGTGTGATCTGTGTGTTCCCGTTTTATAACGCTATTTTGACATCACTGCGTACCGGTCAGGAGTTGTTTCTGACGAACTATCTGCCCACGTCGTTCCATTGGGAAAACTATGTAAACGCGCTGATGGTGAATGGGATTGCACGCAGTCTGCTGAACTCGTTCATCGTCGCCTCCGTGACGGTTGGGATCTGCCTACTGGTGTCCATTACTGCAGCCTTTGCTCTGGCTCGTATCAAGTTCAAAGGGCGTAAATACATCCTGTTCACCATCCTGTGCGTCTCTATGTTCCCTCAGGTGGCAGTGCTGTCTGGTATGTTTGAGCTGGTGCGCTTCCTCGGTTTGTATGACTCACTGGGTGCGCTGATCCTCTCTTACACCACCTTTTCACTGCCATTTACAGTATGGGTGCTGACCACATTCATGAAATCACTACCAGTGGAATTGGAAGAAGCGGCCATCGTGGATGGTGCGGGTTTGTGGGTCATCATCAGCCGGATTTTCGCTCCCATCATGGGGCCATCGCTGGTCACTACCGGTCTGCTGGCCTTCATCGGAGCATGGAATGAATTCATGTTCGCACTGACGTTCATTATCTCCAATGAACAACGCACCGTGCCGGTCGCTATCGGCATGTTACAAGGCGCCTCTCAGTTTGAATTGCCTTGGGGCAACATCATGGCGGCCTCAGTTGTGGTGACACTGCCGATCATTGTGATGGTACTGATTTTCCAGAAACGCATTGTCAGCGGGTTGACCAGCGGTGCGGTGAAAGGTTAACCCGCATCAACCCGATTATCTGAACGAACTTTTGTGATTAATGGTGTTCCCCACAGGAACGCCCCACAGTACAGGATGTAAAGCCATGTCTCATTTAAGATTAGAGAAATTAAACAAACGTTACAGCGAACACGCTCAAGTCATCAAATCACTCGATCTGCAGGTAAACAGCGGCGAATTCATCGTGATTGTTGGCCCGTCTGGCTGCGGTAAATCGACCCTGCTGCGCATGATTGCCGGTCTGGAAGATATCTCCGCTGGCAGCATGTATATCGATGGCACCTATGTGAATGATGACACCCCTTCCGAACGTGGTATCGGCATGGTGTTCCAGTCCTACGCCCTTTATCCGCACATGAGCGTTTATCAGAATATGGCGTTTGGTCTGGAACTGGCGGGTAAATCAAAAGAAGAGATCGATGCGAAAGTACAAAACAGTGCCCGTATTCTGCAATTAGAGCCGTTGTTGCAACGTCGCCCGAAAGATCTCTCCGGTGGCCAGCGCCAGCGTGTTGCCATTGGTCGTGCCATTGCCCGTGAGCCGAAATTGTTCCTGTTTGACGAACCACTGTCGAACTTGGATGCCGCGCTGCGCGTTCAGATGCGCATGGAAATCGCCAATCTACATAAACGTCTGGGCTCGACTATCATCTATGTTACCCACGATCAGGTGGAAGCCATGACGCTGGCCGATCGTATTGTGGTGCTGAACAAAGGCAACATCGAGCAAGTCGGTACACCACTGGAATTGTATGACCATCCGGCCAATGAGTTTGTTGCGCAGTTTATCGGTTCCCCAAAAATGAATTTGATCCCCGCCAGTCTGGTTCAGGCTGGCGAGACAGAAAGCGTGGTACGTCTGGATAACGGCAAGCAATTGGTGCTACCGATCAGCACACCTCGCCATGCGGAAGGTCAGAGTGTCAATTTAGGTATCCGCCCAGAGCATATTCTGTGGGGCAATGTGCAGGAATCGCAATATCAGGCCAACGTCATGTTTGTTGAGCACATGGGTAACGAAACCTACCTCTATCTCGATAACGGTAATGCCAGCGAGCCATGGGTCGTGCGCAATGCGGAACGTTCGGTCATTTCTGCCGGACAAACAGTGGGTGTGCAGTTACCCGTAGAACATTGCTACTTATTTGATGGTGACGGGAACGCGTTCCAACGCCTGATCGCAACAAAGAACAAACATTAATCAATTTCTCTGGCAGTCGTTCAGGCTGCCAGTCTCCGGTTTCCATTACGAAATTAACAGGCCGTGCATGATGGACAGTAAAGTATTAACTAAAAAATGGTGGCATAACGCAGTGGTGTATCAAATTTACCCACGCAGCTTCTGTGATGCCAATAATGATGGTATCGGTGATATCGCCGGCATTATCAGCAAACTCGATTATTTACAGCAACTGGGCATCAACATCATCTGGTTGTCACCCGTTTATAAATCGCCGATGGACGATAACGGTTATGACATCTCTGATTATCAGGATATCGCCGCCGAATTCGGTACGCTGGCTGAAATGGAAAATCTGATCGCGGAAGCGAAACAACGCGACATCCAGATCGTGATGGATTTAGTGGTTAACCATACCTCTGATGAACATCCATGGTTTGTTGAAGCCAAAAAATCCAAAGACAACCCTTATCGAGATTATTACATCTGGCGCCAGCCACAAGCTGACGGCTCGGCACCGAACGATTTTCACTCCTACTTCGGTGGCAGCGGCTGGGAGTTTGATGCCACCACCGGCGAATATTATTTTCACCAATTTTCCAAACGCCAGCCCGATCTGAACTGGGAAAACCCCAACGTGCAGGCAGAAGTACACAAAATGATGAACTGGTGGCTGGATAAAGGCATCGGTGGCTTCCGCATGGACGTTATCGATCTGATCGGCAAAGAGATCGACCAAAAAGTCATGGCGAACGGTGCCCGACTGCATCCATTATTGCAGGAAATGAACAAAGCCACATTCGGACATCGTGATGCTCTGACCGTGGGTGAAGCCTGGAGTGCCACACCAGAGATCGCCAAACTGTATTCTGACCCGGCACGTAATGAACTATCGATGGTATTCCAGTTTGAACACATCACTATCGGCTGGCACCCGCAGCAGGGTAAATGGGAACCACAAGCCTTCGATCTGATCAAACTGAAAAAAGTCTTCACCAAATGGCAAACCGAGCTGGCAGATAATGGCTGGAATTCCCTGTTTTGGGATAACCACGACTTACCACGCGCAGTGTCTAAATACGGTGATACCGGTGAATTCCGCGTGGAGTCGGCCAAGATGCTGGCAACCGCCCTGCACTTCCTCAAAGGCACGCCTTACATCTATCAAGGTGAAGAAATTGGCATGACCAACGTGCGCTTTGATTCGATTGATGATTATCAGGATATCGAATCGCTGAATCTGTATTACGAGCGTACTGCTGCTGGCGTACCCCATGAAAAAATGATGGAAGGGATCTACGCCAATGGCCGCGATAATGCCCGCACACCGATGCAGTGGAACAATGAAATCAATGCCGGTTTCAGCACCGCCAAACCATGGCTGAAAGTGAACCCCAATTACACCGAAATTAACGTGCAAGCCGCGTTAAATGAACCAGATTCAGTCTTCTTCCACTACCAGAAACTGATCAAACTACGCAAAGAACAGCCGATCATGACCTACGGGCAATATATCCCGTTGCTGGAAGATCATCCTGACGTCTTTGCCTATTTGCGGGCGCAGAATGATGAGCGCATCGTCGTGATCAATAACTTCAGCGCGAAAAAAATCACTTTGTCGTTACCTGCTGAGATCCAATACATCAAAGGCCAGAGCCTGATCAGTAACTACCAGCCACACCACAGCCTGGCTGATGTGATCACCCTACAACCTTATGAATCTTTTGCTGTTGCCTATAAGCAACCAGTGGCATGAATTCGGCAATGAAAGGATTAATGTTATGAGCAAACAAGTTACTCAACGCTGGTGGAAAGAAGCGGTTGCTTATCAGATCTACCCGCGCAGTTTTATGGATTCCAACGGCGATGGGATCGGCGATCTGAATGGAATTACCAGTAAGCTGGATTATCTGAAAAACTTAGGTATTGATGTCATCTGGATTTGTCCGATGTACAAATCACCGAACGATGATAACGGTTACGATATCAGTGACTATCAAGACATCATGGATGAATTCGGCACCATGGCCGACTTCGATCGCCTGCTCAGTGAAGTACATAGCCGCGGCATGCGCTTGATCCTCGATTTGGTGGTAAACCATACCAGTGATGATCACCCTTGGTTTCTGGAATCTCGATCCTCGAAAGATAATCCCAAACGCGATTGGTATATCTGGCGTGATGGCAAAGATGGTAAAGATGGTAAAGATGGAAAAGATGGAAAAGATGGCAAAGAACCAAATAACTGGGAAAGCATCTTTAAAGGTTCCGCCTGGAAAAAAGATGAATTAACGGATCAATATTTCATGCATTTGTTCTCCAGCCGCCAGCCCGATCTGAACTGGGACAACATGGATGTTCGTAAAGCCGTGTATGACATGATGCATTGGTGGCTGAACAAAGGCATTGATGGTTTCCGTATTGATGCCATCAGCCATATGAAAAAAGAAGATGGCCTGACCGATATGCCCAACCCAAATGGTCTGGAATATGTGCCCTCTTTCGATAAACATCTCAATGCCGATGGTGTACTCGATTATCTCGACGATATGTGCAAAAACACCTTCGCGCATTACGACATCATGACCGTGGGTGAAGCGAATGGTGTCTCAGCACTCCAGTCGGATGAATGGGTTGCAGAACGTCACAATCGCTTAAATATGATCTTCCAGTTTGAACATGTGAAATTATGGGAAGGCGATCCCACCAGCCCGCTAAATTTGTGTGAGCTGAAAAAAATCTTCACCCGCTGGCAAGAAGAGCTTCACGGTAAAGGTTGGAATGCGCTGTATGTCGAGAACCACGACATTCCACGCGTTATCTCTAAATGGGGGAATACTGATCGTTATTGGCGTGAAAGTGCAACAGCGATTGCGGCCATGTATTTCCTGATGCAAGGCACCCCCTTTATTTATCAGGGGCAAGAAATCGGTATGACTAACACCAAATTCTCATCTATTGAGGATTTTGATGATGTCTGGTCAAAAAACCGTTATCACGGCATGAAAAAAGAAGGTATGACGGATGAAGCCATTCTGGGCTGGTTGTCGCTGACCTCTCGCGATAACGCACGGACTCCGATGCAGTGGGATGCCACCGCTAATGCCGGTTTCAGCACAACAAAACCGTGGCTGAAAGTAAACCCTAACTACACCACGATCAACGTGCAACAACAGGAAGCGCAACCAGATTCCGTACTTAATTTCTATCGCCAGATGATCCGTCTGCGTAAAGCGGAATCTGCGCTGGTATACGGTAACTATGAATTATTAATGGCTGATGACCCGCAAATCTATGCGTATACACGGACATTGAACTCACAGAAAGTGGTTATCATCTGCAACATGAGTGATCACGAAGCGCTATATCATCATGAGGAATTTAAGCTCTACCATGATCATCTGTGGCTGAATAACTATGCAGTATTACCGCACACAGCCGTAAATCGCTTGTTATTACAACCTTACGAAGTCCGGGTTTATCGGGTTAGCTAATTTTGTAGTAATTAAAATGTAGCCGTAAAAAAAGCCGCTCGATTGAGCGGCTTTTTCATTTAACCAGCGCTGATTAATGCTGCAGGATCTGACTCAGGAACAAACGACCACGATCAGATTGCGGATTGTTAAAGAACTCTTCAGGCGTATTTTCTTCAACAATCTGGCCTTTATCCATGAAGATCACGCGGTCAGCCACTTTGCGTGCAAAACCCATTTCGTGGGTTACACACAACATGGTCATACCTTCTTTTGCCAGTTCGATCATGACATCCAACACTTCACTTACCATTTCTGGATCAAGTGCTGAGGTTGGTTCATCGAACAGCATGATTTCCGGGTTCATACACAGACTACGGGCAATTGCCACACGTTGCTGTTGACCACCAGAAAGCTGACCAGGATATTTCAGTGCTTGATCTGGAATATGTACACGTTCCAGATATTTCATCGCTGCGGCTTCGGCTTCTTTACGTGGAATTTTACGTACCCACATTGGTGCCAGACAGCAATTTTCTAACACCGTCAGATGCGGGAACAGGTTGAAGTGCTGGAACACCATACCTACTTCACGACGCACGCTTTCAATGTTTTTCAGATCATTTGTTAATGGCGTGCCTTTAACAATGATGTCGCCTTGCTGGTGTTCTTCCAGACGGTTAATGCAACGGATCATGGTTGATTTGCCAGAGCCTGACGGACCACAAACAACGATTTTTTCACCTTTTTGCACACGCAGGCAAACGTTCTTGAGAACATGGAATTCGCCATACCACTTGTTGACATCATTCAGTTCAACAACGATTTCATTTTTACCGATATTCATCAATATGTCCTCAGCGCTTATGACCTGTATGTAACAAATTCTCTAGATACATAGAGTAACGAGACATACCAAAACAGAAAACCCAAAATACTAACGCAATAAAAGCATATGCTTCAGTGGAATAACCTAACCACGCCGGGTCAGACAACCCAGCTTTAGCAACTGCCAGCAAATCAAATAACCCGATAATAGTGACCAGACTGGTATCTTTAAACAGCTCAATGAAGGTGTTTACCAGCGATGGGATAGTGATCTTAAGTGCCTGCGGCATAATGATCAAACCCATTGATTTCCAGTAACTCAAACCTAACGCTTTAGCGGCTTCATATTGCCCTTTCGGTATAGCCTGCAAACCACCGCGGATAACCTCAGCCACATAAGCTGATTCAAACAGGATGATACCGATCATCGCTCGCAGCAGTTTATCCATGTTCACTTCACCAGACAGGAACAGGGGCAACATTACTGACGCCATAAACAGCACAGTGATCAGTGGAACCGCACGCCAGAACTCGATAAATACAATCGATAGAGCGCGGATCATTGGCATCTCAGAACGACGCCCTAATGCCAACACGATCCCGATAGGTAGTGCAGCTAATGTGCCCACGATACCTAACAGCAGAGTTAGCATTAAGCCACCCCACTTATGGGTTTCTACGACTTCAAGGCCAAACGCACCGCCATACAGCAGGTAAAACACCACAAATGGATAAACAATAAAGAAAATACCAGTCAAAATCGTTTTATGCGGTGTTTTAGGGTACAACAGCGCAGCAACCTGCAATGCAGTCAGCGCATAAACCCAATTCACACGCCAGTGTTCACTTTCCGGATAAAAGCCGTAAATGAACAAGTTCAGGCGGTTGGTGATAAACACCCAGCACGCACCACCAGACACACATTGATCACGACTCGATCCAAACCAATCAGCAGAAATAAATGCCCAATGGATCAAATGCCAAAGTTGCGGGATCAGAATATAAAGTAACGTTAGCGAAACAATACTGTTCAACCATGAGGAAAACAGATTTTTACGCAACCATGCAGCAAAACTACTTTGTCCAGCTGGTGATGGCAAACTGGGCTGTTCGCGATATACAACCATATTAACGCTCCACTAACGCGTTCTTCGCGTTGTACACATTCATCAAAGCAGAGGTAACCAGACTGATCGTCAGATATACAGCCATAGTCATTGCAATGATTTCCACTGCCTGACCTGTTTGGTTCAATGTACTTCCCATGAAGACTGAAACCAGATCCGGATACCCTACTGCAGTCGCCAACGAGGAGTTCTTAACCAGGTTCAGGAACTGGCTGGTTAATGGTGGAATAATCACACGCATAGCTTGAGGGATGATCACAAAGCGCAATGTCAGCCCACTACGCAAGCCAAGTGCACTTGCCGCTTCGACTTGCCCTTTGGATACCGACATGATCCCAGAGCGAACAATTTCTGCAATTGACGCAGCAGTGAATATGGTCAGCGCAACCGCCAGCGAAAACAATTCTGGAATGATGGTAAAACCACCACGGAAATTGAAGCCTTTTAATGCAGGCATATCCCAATGCAAAGGCATGCCGCTGAACAGGAACGCCAGTAATGGCAAACCAATCAACAAACCTAGCCCGCTATAAAATACCGGGAATATTTGACCGGTCAGATATTGGCGTTTCTTCGCCCATTTACGGAGCACAACGACAGCAATAATCGCAACAAAAAAGGCGCCGAAGACGAATGAGAAACCAGGTTCAAAAACCGGGGCCGGAATAGATAAGCCTCGAACGTTCAGGAAAAATACATCGCCTAACGACATACTTTGTCGAGGTGCAGGTAAGTTGCGCAACACGCAGAAATACCAGAAAAAAATCTGTAACAATAAAGGAATGTTACGGAAAGTCTCGATATAAACAGCCGCAGCACGACTTAATAACCAGTTCTTAGATAACCGCGCAATACCGACGATAAAACCAAGCAGTGTGGCCAAAATAATCCCGATCACTGACACTAACAGTGTATTCAGCAACCCGATAACAAAGGCTCGACCGTAAGTATCGTCTTCAGAATAAGAGATTAACGTCTGAACGATCCCAAAACTGGCTCGGTTATGAAGGAATGCAAAACCCGTCGCAATACCGCGGCTTTCCATATTGTGCAAAGCGTTGCTAATAAAATAGAACAACATCCATGCAACACATGCAACAGCTAATGTCTGGAAAATAATCCCACGAACTTTAGGATCATAAATCCAGCGCGTAGCTACTACATTATTTTGATTTTTTGAGTTTTCAGCAGGCATGCTAAATTTTAACTCCAGTAAAACGCTGAACTTAAATGGGCGGAGAAAACCCGCCCATTCCTGATGCTATTAACGTACTGGTGGCGCGTACAGGAAACCGCCTTTGCTCCACAGATTGTTTTCTGTGCGAACAATTTTCAGTGGGGAATCTTTACCTACGTTACGATCGAAAACTTCAGCGTAGTTACCGACTTGTTTCACGATCTGATAGCCCCAGTCTTTAACTGCACCCAGAGTAGTTCCATCCGGAGCATCTAAACCCAGCAGACGTTTAACGTCTGGGCTGCCAGTAGTTTTCATGGCATCAACGTTTTTGCTGTTAACACCCAACTCTTCCGCATTGATCATCGCGAAAACAGACCACTTAACCAGCAGTTCCCATGACTCATCGCCTTGACGAACCATTGGGCCTAAAGGCTCTTTAGAAATAATTTCTGGTAATACATCAACAGAATCAGGTTTAGCCAGTTTTACACGTACAGCGAACAGCTGTGATTTGTCAGATGTCAGCACGTCACAACGACCAGATTCAAAACCTTTTACAGTTTGATCAGAGTTGTCGAACACGACTGGTGTGTATTTCATGTTATTAGCATGGAAGTAATCAGCCATGTTCATTTCAGTGGTAGTACCACCTTCTGTACAAATGGTTGCACCATCTAATTCTTTAGCGCTTTTCACACCCAGAGATTTGTTAACCATGAAACCCTGGCCATCATAATAGGTGGTCGCAGTTGATTTCAGACCCAGAGTCGCGTCACGAGTCATAGTCCAGGTTGTGTTACGAGACAGGATATCTACTTCGCCAGACTGCAGTGCAGTAAAACGCTCTTTACCACCCAGCGGGATATATTTCACTTTGCTTGCATCAGCAAAAACAGCAGCAGCTACGGCACGGCAAACATCAACGTCCATACCTTCCCAAACACCTTTCGCGTTAGGGCTGGAAAAACCTGGCAAACCGTCATTCACACCACACTGTACATAGCCTTTTTTCTTAACATTGGCCAGAGTGTCGCCTGAAGCAGCCTGTGCATTGCCTACGATCAATAAAGCTACAGCTGATGCAACACCGGTTAAATATTTTAGTTTTGACATACTTTCTTCCCTGCGAGGTTGAGTGAATAGCATTATTTGATTAGTGCAGACCATGCCAGTCAGCACCTGTAATCAATAAAAGCAACTATCAGGCCACATTGCAAAGCAGAAAACCCCTCAGTTCTGGCGGTTTAATGAACAACATTCCTTTGCAGCACCATCCATGAACACCAACTTGGTGCAGGCAGTCGAAAATCAAGATTTTCTCAAGAAATGCGGCCGTTGTTTCGATAGATTGCCTCAATACCTAGAAGTAAAAATCACCACAAACCAGTTTATCAGCATAAAAAACTGGAAAGACTTCAAAAGCGCTCACTTCAAGACGATAAGATAGCAAAAAAAGTGTTTTTAAGGGATAAAATTTTGCAAATCTAGCTTGCCGTCTATTTTTTCACCCCACTCAGGGTCTACTTCTACGCTATATTCTGCTCCGGCATAACTAAATTGCAGCCGCCACGCATGTAAATAGGTTCGATCTGCTACCGTGCCACCATAACGTTCATCACCCAGAATCGGCGCACTAATGCTCTTTAATGCGACTCGAATTTGGTGAGTTTTTCCTGTGTGCGGAGAAACAATATATAAACGATGATGAGGTATCGCCAAAGAAACACTCTGAAAATAGGTGATCGCCGGGTTGTCAGAGGAATGCAGTAATTTCCAACTACCATTTCTTCCTTTAGCCATATCTCCTTTAACCCACCCCTGTTTCTTTTTAGGTGAGCGGTCGCTGATAGCTAAATAGGTTTTCTTTACACATCGATCCGCAAACGCCTGACTCAGCGCCGAGGTCGCTTCTTTATTTTTCGCCAATAACACCAAGCCCGATGTCACCTTATCCAAACGATGCACGGGGTAAACATTTTGCCCCCAAAATGCCGATACACGAGAAACTAAGCCAGGCACACCGGCATCATCGTGCATATCAATACCCGCCTCTTTGTTCACAACAAAAAAATCAGGTTGTTCCAGAACAACTGTAAATCCGGTGCATAGCTCAGACATGAGAAAACTCTTGAAAGTGGAATTCAAAATAACGAAAAACAATTCGTCATTATTACAGGCAAACCCTATCGAGGGAAACCAGCACCGCAACAGCGAGTAGTCAGAACTAACATCACAAGTACGTTGATAGGATCTATAATCTTTATTATGCTTTTTTGCAGGTGTTGCACTGCTTTGATTATTTGCGGCTCTAATTGATGGATATGGACTCAAAATAATTACAGCCATTTCCCCTGTTCAATAAGAAGTAAGGATTGGCCTATGTATCTTATAAAAAAACATATCCCTCTGTTTGTAACATCTTTTATTGCACTATCACTTTACGGATGCTCTTCCAGTGATTCAGACAATATGAATCCTTCTGCAGAAATGAAAAAAAATAACATTTCATCAACGCAAAAATGTATTTCATTCGACACCAAAGGCAAACATAAAGAAGCTTTTCCTTACTGCAAAATAGCGGCAGAAATGGGGAATAGTTTTACACAGACATTGGTTGGTTCTATGTATTTCCGAGGTGAAGGTACCACCCAAAATTATTCTCAAGCTGCATTTTGGTTTCAAAAGGTAGCCAAAGATGGGGATGTAAATGCTCAGGCTCTTGTTGGATCACTGTATTTCGAAGGAAAAGGTGTTCCCCAAAATAATACACAAGCCACATTCTGGTTTCAAAAAGCAGCAAGACAAGTCACTCTTCACCCCATGGTGCTCGTCGGAGCAATGTATTTTGAAGGGCAATGGGTGAATCAGGATTACATGCAGGCCGCGCACTGGTATCAACTCGCCGCAGAGCAGGGAGATGATAACGCACAGTTCCGTCTAGGAACTATGTACCATGAAGGTCAGGGATTTTCACAAAATTACAGTCAAGCTGCATACTGGTACCAAAAAGCGGCAGTACAAGGCAATTCAAACGCACAGGCATTTTTAGGTGGAATGTATTTTGAAGGGGTAGGCGTAGCAAAAGATTATAAACAGGCCTATGCATGGCTCTCTGTTGCCGCAATGCACAATCAAGAAGCGACAAAATCACGCGACTCTGTAGCCGCACAATTAACACCTGAAGATCAATTTGAGGCTCAAATGCTGGCGAGTGAATACCTCAAAAAATATAACATAAAACTATGAGCAAAATTCAGCATAACATTTAGTAACAAACACGAACAAAATCGAACGAATATTTGCTGTCTTAATCGTACCGGTATGTCTAATATTCAGCCATATTGTTGCAAGTCCAATAACTACGTCCCGGAAAACGTTCATATGGCAGCATGGTATATCGTTATTTTTGAGAACTGTATAGAAGCACAATTTATAGCAAGTATGAATTTTGCCAATGAGTTGTATTCTGCCTTTATGAACAATCCCGTTCACATTGATGGTGCTAGATATTTTTATAAACACACGGATGAACAATCAATTTATTATTTATCACCGGAAGCTGCCGTTATTTCTCCTGACTTACTAAATAAATATGGTGCAGCACTTTTACTAAGCGAACCAGACATGGCCGACCTGGAAGTGCACTTTCTTTAATTAATTGAAATTAAAGATTATTATTACCTTTCCCTCGTTATTTCATCGCTTAATCGCTCTCGAACAAAAACAGCTGTCGATATTATCCTTGTTTATTCATTCGAACTGCTATCCTTAATAAAGGGAAATGCTGTTTGCTGATTCATCTCACTGCAAATCACTTCGTCTGGCTACGATAAGGATTTCTGATGGCCTTCAACCCTATCCCAGCATGGAATGTCATTGTTTTTGAAAACAACAATGAAGCGCATATGATTGCGAGCAAACATTTACCTGAGTATTTATTTACAGCCTACATGAACAACCCTTTTCCGCTATCGAATGCTCGGTACTATCACAAAAAGACTGATACCCAATCTATCTATTACCTATCACCGGAAGCGTCAGTCATTTCGGCTGATCTGTTAAATATGTATGGCGCAATGCTTTTGCTGGATGAACCGGATACGGCTGAATTCGAAGAACATTTTATTTAATTAAAACAATGCCTTAAAAATTGAATACAAAAACAGCTATATTATTCAGTGCTCAATAAACAGTAGTTGTCTATTACATCTGTTTTTTGTGTGGCAGGATCTTCATGCTCTGACGACAAAAAATAACGATCTGAACTTGGGACATAAATTCCATCTGAATTTAGTTCTGAGTCGTCAATTTCTAGCGCGGAGGTATCCAGCAGATCCAGACACCCCCCGGCATTTTTAGTGATAAATACATTACTGAGCGTAGTTCGTTTTTGAGTGGGATCAAAAATGAAAAACTTATAAACAATGACTTTTCCCATATTCAGCACCAAGTCATACAGACTAATAATAATCCTAGCTCATTGGTGAGCATGTTTTTCTTCGACCATGCTGTTTAGTAAGTTCATTACCTGTGCACTGGCATGTTCAGCAGATTTTATCGCATCGACAATTGCATTAAGTAATTCATCGTCATGCAACCAATCACCTCGCGCAGCTTCAACGGCCTTTTTAACACAGTCATGAACTTCTCGATGCGGAATATTAATTTGTTTGAAGCTTTTTTGTTGCCCAAACAAAGCACTACCTTCACTTTCATACCATTGCCCTAACCGGCAATGTGTATGCTCAACGGCAACATTCTGAATCGCATCACCTTGCCCACGTGATTCAATTCCCTGATATCCGCTTTGCATGAAGATGATATGGTCTAATTTAATAAGCGATGCAAAAGCCAAGTCTTTAGCATAACTTAAGTTATTAATATTTTTCTTCGCACCCTCTGCGACATTTTGGAAGGAATAACGAAACCCAGCCACATTATCGCTGATGTTCTGGCTGCGATCGCCCAATGACAAAACACTTTTTACAATAACTTCAATTTTAGCAATAAGGCTATGAACGACTTCGTTAATTTCTTCCGTTGACTGACGTGTACGCTCAGCAAGCGCTCTGACCTCATCCGCAACAACCGCAAAACCTCGACCAACCTCTCCAGCTCGCGCAGCTTCGATGGCGGCATTTAATGCCAAAAGATTGGTTTGCGCGGTGATACCATCAATAATATTAATGGTCTCAGTAATGCGAGCACTTTCCTGCGCCAGTACCTTAGCGACACTACCGGTATCTTGGATCTCTTGGTTAATATCAATTAAATCTTGGCTTAGCACTTCTGCGGTATGCAAACTTTCTTTTGATGCATCAAGCCCTGACTGCGCGTTATCTAAAACTTCATCCATTCTCTGACTGAGCGTCAGCAAATCTTCCTGATTCCCGGATAAATTTTGTCGCAAACTGGTGTTATTCAGATCGTGCAATTGATTCAACAGGCCACTTTGTCGAGAAAGTTCAGTCGCCTCCTGAATAGCGTCCAATGAAATATTAACGTTATCTGCGATCTTACAAAATTCACCAGGTAACCCCTGATTAAACGCATGCCGGTAATAATTACCTTCCGCGGCATGTTCAAAACAAGAAACCATGTCTTTTAGATTCGCTTCTAGAATGTCCAACAAAGAATTCAGGTTCCAAGCTATCTTGCCCAGCTCACCTAATCCTTTAGTTTGTGTCACTCTGACATGTGTTTCGCCATTTCCAGCTTTCATCAGAACATCATTAATCTGTTCCATTGCTGAAATCAGACGATTTTGTTCCCTGACAGCAAAATACATAAAAAGGAACATCACCAATGGAATACTAATGTTGAAAAGATTAGGGCCAACATCTCTTAAAGATGTAATGACCAACACCAGAATGGATAATCCAAACAGAGTACAGGTCAGCATAAATTTCTGACTGATAAATAATGCTTTTTGGCTCGATCTACTGGTTCGGGAAAGAATTTTACTCATGCTTTCACCTCTTTAGTTGACTCGACGAGATTAAGAATAAAGCGCTCGTAATTGGTTTCTTCAGACGCCAATTTTTTTTCCAGCCATAACCAAGATGCCTGTGCGGAATCGCCCGCGCGGCCGTGTTCCAAAGAGAGCATTTGTTGATAGATCGGAATAATTTTTTCAATTAGTTTTCGGGGCGGGCTTCTTCGTACAGAAAAATAACCCACACTTTTGCCATTCAAAAAATCAGGACGCACGTTAGCCAATACCCAGTAATAATCACCGTGTGCAGTCATGTTTTTGACTAAACCAAAAAATTCTCGCCCTTGTTTTAATGTGTTCCATAACCCCCAGAACACACCACGAGGCATATCTGGATGTCGGATCATATTGTGAGGCTGCCCCAGCAAATCCTCCTCTGAAAAATCAGAGATCCGCATAAAAACCTTATTGGCATACGTAATACGCCCAGAAAGGTCTGTTTTAGAAATGATTAATTCATCATAAGCAAGTTTGACTTCCGTCTGCGTAGGGACGATCTGCGAACCCATAATCAACGACTCCATTCATATGCGGCAGATAAGTAAGTTCATCATAGTTACAGAGCAGCCTTTACCCAAATAACCACATGAAAAATAGTGCTTAATTCTGACATAAATCACTACTTATTTTGCAGACCTTTAGATACATGCCCAAAATATATATTTTATTGACGGAGTTGAAATGCGCTGTGTTTTTGACATCACGATCAAGCAAGAGCTAGAAATGCAGCAGTGATCACCAATTGAAGATATATGTCGCAGCTATGTTTACGCCATCCATGATTACAGACTATCTTTGAGCAAGTTACTTGTTATCCCATACCAGCTCCTTGATCGTTTCAGCCCCAGCAGTCTTCTGTTTGGGGCTTTTTTAATTTTATCGTTAGGAAGCACTTTGGGGGCCAGCGCAAAGATTAGAACAGTAGAGCCAGCCGAGCGAGGGATAGCCATATCATTCAGCTACTGAAATAAGCACTCCAGCGCTTTTTAACTTTCTCAATCTGCTGTTCGGTGACGCCAGGTAGGGTAAATACAGAAAACGATTTACCGTTAACGATCAATTCTGTCCGTTGGTATTGAAGACATTTGTCCAGTCTTTTGTGATCTTTTACCTCAATCGTATTACTTTCAGATGGTACCGCGATAGCCTCACCATCAAACGGACCACCAATGAATATACAAATTTGCCTAGATGTCATAAACGTCTCGTTTAATTGGCTAATCAAATCGCTTTTCTTCCGATTGATTGTCCGTAGTTCAGTGAGCATTTTAAGTTGTTATATTTGGAACGCGGATAAAAGCTTCTTCTAAAGCAATGATGTCCGATTTAATGGTTTCAGACAGATTGCGCTCTGTTCGGTTCTCGCTGGCTTTTTTCAAAACCAATTCAACAATATCACTACCGCAAACTCGGCTAAATAACTCGATATGACGCATTAAGTATGCTTGGTTTTCAAATACATCATGCCAATAAACATAAGCATCATGTGTGCATTCAAATACTTGTTTACCTGCTACCCATGTAAACGCTCTTAGCTTTCCTTCATCAGAAATAGCGTTATGTTTTCGCAAAAAATCAACTGACACATCACGGCCATCATCCCACAGATCAAGCGTTTTTAGTTCATATCCGTTGATTAATACACGCATACGCCACCTCTTTGCTTTATAGGTGCAAGACGCAAAATTATTAGATAACTGATGAATTAATAATGGCCTAAACTGGGTTAACACGCTGTAGATTCAAGATTTATTTTTACCGACATTGGTATTTATATGCGGCAAAAACCTCCACATTTAAGTCTCAAACGTGGACTAAAAACCTAAATACACATAGACATTAATACGAAATATTCTAGACAACAAAAAACCCGCTAAGGCTGACACCTTGCGGGGTTTTGGACTTCAATAAGAAGTGTTTGAACATTAATCTGGCGGAAGGATAGGGATTCGAACCCTAGAAGGGCTACAAACCCTTGCCGGTTTTCAAGACCGGTGCATTTAACCACTCTGCCATCCTTCCAAGCTGCCGCGAATATACTAAAGCTCATTTTAGTTGTAAACATGAATACTCTGAGAGCCGAACTAAATGAGCACATCTTGAGCTAAATCATTCGTTAAGCTCAGAACATACTCTTTGTTTTTACCCTTAGCTTCGTTTTGTTTATTATAAATCACATACTTGTTTTGTGGTTAACTCATAGCATGCTTGCCTTCAGTCGATTTTTGCAGCGTTTTATTACTGATACACACGTCTTTTTCGCCTTAAAAGTATCCTGCGCCTTGGCTGTTATATTATTGCCCGGCCTTTATCTGAGCATGATCCATCAGACAGTGGCAATGTCATTAGGTATTGTTGCCGGCGCCATAGCCGAACCCGACGATTCTCTTTCCGGACGGATAAAATCACTGCTGCTGACTTTGGCTTGTTTCTGGATCGCAACACTATCAGTACAGCTACTGTTTCCATATCCATGGCTATTCGCTGCCGGACTATTCTGCTCGACTTGGTTTTTTATCATGCTGGGCGGCTTAGGCAAACGCTATAGCAGTATCAGTTTTGGTAGTTTATTGGTCGCAGTATATTCGATGATGGGTGCAGCTCAGGCACCGACAATTTGGTTCCAACCCGTATGGTTATGCACCGGTGCATTATGGTATGGCTTCATTTCTCTGTGTTGGTTACGTGCCACGCCAAATAAGCCATTACGTGAACAACTTGCCCAAACCTGTTTTTCGCTAGCTCGATATTGCACGCAAAAAGCCTGGTTATTCCCTAGTAGTGCCGATGAACAACCTTCAATCCATCAAAAATTAGCGATATTGAATGTCGATTGCATGGCTTCAATTAACTTATGTCAGGAAATGATTGCCCGCCGCACTGAGCATCCCGATCAAGAGCTACAACAACTGATCGCGCTTCAGGCTATAAATGAACAAATCCACGAACGAATTACATCAAGCCATTACCTCTATAACCGTCTGAAAGAAGATGTGCATAGTAATCGTTTACTGGATGGGTTCAGAGAACAACTGCGGCAATTAGGAAGTGCGGTTCAGCAACTGGGCTATGCCACGTTAATGAACAATCGCTATGAAATCTCACCCGGCTTGCTCTGGGGTATGCAAGCTCTAGGTGATCAATTACAGTTCAGCCATGAGAAGACGCCATTCTCAGCCTCGACTGTTAATGCATTACGGTTTTTACAAAAAAATCTGCAAGAAATAGTGACGCTGTTAGATCATGCTGATGAAACAATCAAAGCATCCGCTAAGCCGCAAAATAAAAGTAATCAGGGCAATGTAAAATCAGAAACCATCTCTGCATTACAACAAATCTGGTCACATTTAAGTTTCAAATCACCGCTGTTTCGACATGCTTGCCGCATGAGCCTATGCTTGGTAACAGGTTACGGCTTACTGGCTTTATTCGATATTAAACAAGGTTTTTGGGTGCTATTGACTTGCTTATTCGTGTGTCAGTCTAGTTATACAGCAACACGACGCCGCCTGTTTCAGCGAATTGCTGGCACCTGCTGTGGCCTACTCCTTAGCCTCCCTTTGCTCTGGTTTTCACCAACACCTGGTATTCAACTCATTTTAATGGCCATCGCTGCAATCTTGTTTTTTGCACAGCTAAGAAGTAATTACAGTCTGGCAGTCATATTTATTACGTTATACGCCATGACTGCGTTTGGTTTACTCGGGGTGGAAGAAAAAAGCATCATACTGCCACGCTTTGTGGATACCTTACTCGGCAGCATCCTTTCTTTTGGTGCAGTAACATTGCTTTGGCCCGAGTGGCAATTTCAACGGATACCCGAGTTGTTAGCCAAAGCAACACGTTGTAATTCTGAATATATGAAAGCGATCGTTTCTGCATTACAAACGTCAACTCAAGACTCTTTATTTAACCAAAAACGCATCGCAGCACACCATGCTGACAGCGCATTGGCGCAAGCTTGGGTCAACATGCAAACCGATCCGAAACAACAACGACGTTACACTAAATTATGCGCAGCGCTGATTTATCGAAACCACAGCCTGCTCTCTTACGTTTCGGCTCTGGGAGTACATCAGGAACTGCACGGCTCATTATTCGAGCCTCAATTAATCCGATACGCCGAATTTCTTTTCCAGGCGCTTGATGAATCAGTTGCAGCACTGTCAGGCAAAAATAATGACGCCCCTATCGATTTATCTTCACTCTCAAGCCTTCCAGCTACTGATAAAGAAGCCTGTACAGATCAGCGAGCAGGATTAATTCAGCAAGAAATGAATCTTATCGGTATTATGACCGGCGAAATTTTAAAACTATCCCGCTTGCTAAGGCCGTTGATCCAAAGTCATGGCCCAGATAAATCACGTTTTTGGAGTAGATAAATGCTGGTGATGGGCAATAAAGAAATTGAAACTGACACTCATGGTTACCTGAAAAACATGAGCGATTGGACACCTGAATTAGCTGAATTGATTGCGGCTGGTGAACAGATTTCACTGAGCACGGCTCACTGGGAAGTCATCCACTTTGTTCGCGATTTCTATACAGAATATAAGACCTCCCCGGCCATTCGCGCATTAGTGAAAGCAATGGCCCTGAAACTAGGGGAAGATAAAGGCAATAGCCGCTACCTATATCGTCTGTTCCCTGAAGGCCCAGCCAAACAAGCCACCAAAATAGCAGGCTTACCTAAACCGGCGAAATGTATCTAAAATTGAAAAACTACTTCATCTCTCGTCAGTAAAATTCTTTTAGTTTAAGGACACGTCAGTAGTGCTGGAAATATCGAATTATGTCGCTATCCCTGACGATGAAATTGAACTTTCTGCCGTCAGAGCACAAGGTGCTGGCGGGCAAAACGTCAATAAAGTCTCATCGGCTATTCACCTGCGTTTTGATATTAACGCCTCGTCACTACCTGAATTTTATAAACAAAGGCTGCTGGATCTTCGTGATCAACGGATCAGCAAAGATGGCGTGATCGTAATTAAAGCACAGCAATTCCGGACACAAGAACAAAACAAGGATGATGCGCTGCTACGCCTGCAAGAATTGATAAAAAGTGTCGCTGTAGTGCAGAAAGCACGACTACCTACGAAAGCAACCCGTAGCTCACAGCGACGCCGATTAGATAGCAAAACACAACGAAGTAAAACTAAGGAATTACGCGGGCGTGTTACAGAGTAAATACATGAACCTTTATTGGTGACACAAATATCAAAATAACTTTCAATTTAATGGTGCCGGTAACAGGAGTCGAACCTGCGACCTTCGCATTACGAATGCGCTGCTCTACCAACTGAGCTATACCGGCTCATCTTGATCTTTCCTACCAAATTCATCAATTTGTCATAACAATTTATCTGAAAATATAAGGTTATTTCTGATTGTTCAAACCCATCCGCGCCGACAAAACAACAATATAGCGATTTTGTGAAGTAGGATTCATTTTCTTCCTGCACTTCTAAAACTCAAGTTATCTGAACCTGTTAGTGTTACTGTAGGTACCAATAAACTATATTAATTATGTAAATTTACCGAGGTGGCCATATGCTGAATTTTGAATATCAAAATCCAACCAAGGTGTTATTTGGGAAAGGTCAAATCGCCAAAATCAGCCATGAGATCCCATCTGATGCACGGATTTTAATCGTCTACGGCGGCGGAAGTATTATCGCCAATGGCACGATGGAACTCGCCAAACGCGCATTAGCAGGGCGAAACGTGACTGAATTTGGCGGCATTGAACCAAACCCAGATTATGAAACTTTGATGCAGGCTGTTGCGGTTGTAAAAAAAGAACGGATCAATTTTTTACTGGCAATTGGTGGCGGTTCAGTAATTGATGGCACCAAATTTATCGCTGCCGCGGCTTGCTGGGAATTAGGTGACCCTTGGGAAATCCTGCATAACAAAGGGAAAGGCATTAGAAATGTGATCCCCTTTGGCTGCATCTTAACCTTACCCGCGACAGGTTCCGAAATGAACCAACACGCCGTAATTAGCCGCAAAAATCGCCAAATTTCCTTACCTTCCGCAAGTGGTTCACAAGGTAATTACGGTGCAATGGCGATGCACAGCCAAATTGCAAAAGAAAAACTCGCCTTTTCAAATGATCAAGTGTTTCCACAATTCGCAGTTCTTGACCCAGAGACGACCTTTTCACTGCCAAAACTACAAATTGCCAACGGCATTGTCGATGCATTTTGTCATGTTATTGAGCAATACTTAACCTACCCGGTTAATGCAAACCTGCAAGATCGTTTTGCCGAAAGCATCATGTTAACGCTGTTGGATGACGGCATAAAAAGCTATCAACAGCCGGATGATTACGACAGCCGAGCCAATCTGATGTGGTGTGCCACCATGGCACTTAATGGCTTGATAGGCTCTGGCGTTCCGCAAGACTGGAGTTCACACGCTATTGGGCACGAGTTAACCGCATTATTTGGTCTTGCCCATGCAGAAACATTAGCGATTGTTTTACCTGGCACTATGGCGGTTCGAAAAGACGAGAAAAAAGCCAAATTAGTACAATACGCGAAACGAGTTTGGGGCATTCAAGGTAAGAATGAAGACTTAGTCATTCAACAAGCTATTGATAAAACAATCGCCTTTTTTGAATCACTCGGTTTTGCCACTCATCTCTCTGCGTATAATATCAAGGAAGAACAAATTCCTGATATTGCAGCGACATTATTAAAACACGGCATGACTGGTATTGGTGAACACGGCACTGTGACACTCGATATTTGTGAGAAAATTTTACGTAAAGCCTTATAAGGCTAACTCATTGCAAAAAGCCGCATTATGCGGCTTTTTATTTATCCATCAACTAATACGTCGGTAATTCTATATTGGCAAATAGCGCCTCGACCTCATAGGGTGTTTTCATAGCCAATGCTTTATCGACCAGTTCACGAGTCAAATGAGGGGCAAAACGCTCAATAAAGTCATACATATAACTACGCAGAAAAATGCCTTTTCGAAAACAGATCTTAGTGGTGCTCGACTGAAACAAATGACTACCATCCAGTAGTACCAAATCTTTATCAACCTCTGGATCAACAGCCATAGTTGCAACCACACCAACACCTAAACCTAATCGGACATATGTTTTTATCACATCAGCATCAGTTGCCGTAAATACAATGCGTGGAATTAACCCTGCACGGCTAAACGCAGCGTCCAGCTCTGAACGACCGGTAAATCCAAACGTATAAGTAACTAAAGGATATTTAGCAAGTTCTTCGACAGTGAGCACAGAACAAGCTGCGAGAGGATGCTCCTTGGGAACGATAACACTACGATTCCAGTGATAACACGGTAAGGTGATCAAATCTTCATACAAATGTAATGCTTCTGTGGCGATGGCGAAATCAGAGGTTCCTTTAGCAACTGACTCGCTGATTTGTGCTGGTGAGCCCTGGTGCATATGTAACGAAACCATCGGGTAACGTTTGATAAAACCCTTAATAACGTCAGGCAAGGCATAACGTGCCTGCGTATGTGTTGTTGAAATATGCAGAGTGCCTTGATCAGGATTGGTGTATTGGCCAGCAACTGAACGAATAGATTCTACTTTAGCTAAAATTTCCTGCGCAATCTTAATAACTTCATGCCCTGCCGTAGTAATTTGTGTCAGGTGCTTACCACTGCGCTCAAAGATCTGAATACCCAGTTCATCTTCCAGCATGCGAACTTGCTTGCTGATACCAGGTTGCGAGGTATATAAACTTTCTGCGGTTGCGGACACATTCAGGCTATGATTAGCAACCTCAACGATATATCGTAGCTGCTGGAGTTTCATAATATTCCAATGCTATTGATTTCTATGAGATAGTAGCAAAAAACATCATCACTTCGTCTACAGACTGCGATAAAAATGCAATACATCTCAATTCAGATCATTTTTCTGCATAAAAAAGATGTTATTGCTATATCAACCATGCCGACGATTAAATTTGACAGTAGAATGAAATGTATGACGACACACTTGAGCATTCACAAAATCTGATGGAGCCAGCATGGTTTTAACTCTGGTTTTACTCGCAATCGGCGCATTGTTATTTCTTACGATTGCTTACAACATATTCCAGCAGCATAAACAGCAACAGGAAATTGATCGTCGGGCTATCGTTGCCAGACAAAAAGTGATCATCGAAGAGGCAGAAGACATTTTACTGAATGTAAATCGACTGTCTTACAGTAAAACCTTGGTTATGTTATTACAAAACCGGTTATTAGATGCGCTACGAACCATCCAAAACGTAACACCTAACGTGTCAGCAATTAACCAACGAATTGAAGACGTAAGAAACCAGATCAAGTATGTAAATGAACACTATAAAGGAGAGGATAGTCACTTCCGTTCCCCAGACTCCGATCGACAAGCAATACAAATGCTGCAAACCACTAAAAAATTACGGGCTATAGTCCGAATGGAACACAATAAAGGCAAAATTGATCCGCAGTCATTTTCGGTTGAAGATCGTCGTTTGGAATTAATGCTGCTTAAAATTAATATTGCTAATTTGTTGCAAAAAGCTATGGATGCCCGCGTTCAACGTCAAATAGGTACGGCAAAACAATTGTTGACGAAAGGAATTAGCGCTCTAGGTGTCATTCACGATAAAGATGCGTATCTGATTGCCAGTGAAGAGGAAATGAAGTCAACCCTGCGGGATATCAACGATCAATTAGAAAGAGAATCACAAAAAGAACGCGAAGAAATACAGGAAAAACAAGACGATCTGGATGTTTTATTTCAACCAAAGAAAAAATGGTAATGTAACCAATCACCAAACAAAAAGAGCCAGTCAAAAACTGGCTCTTTTCAATTCAAATCGGCTTACTTTTGAACTACGTATTCTGCAGGACTAATTTGGCCGATTTCAGGCGCAATTTTGTCTGACAATAGCCATAAAGTGAATTTATGCAGCTGTTCCTGATGCGCTAAAGCCACCAGAAATGCACCGCCAACTTCACGATAACCTAGTTCATAGTTTTTCAGTGTAGTTGGTGGCACGCTAAGCAGTTCCGCAAATTTCGGACGGCTAAGCCCCATTGTTTCACGAATATGACGGATTTTTTGACCAACAGACACAGGAGCGAGACTCATATGTTTCCTCACGCGTTTGCGAATATTTCGCTGTTACCAATAATTACTCTACCTTTGGTGTTCAACAGCTTTATCCGGCTCCACATTATTATAGCTTTATTATAGTCTGTATTTTTAGAATGTATAAAAGCGGCACATATTAATCTCTAAATAACCTCGCGTAAACATCTATACTATCAAGGACGATACTAGCGACAGTTAAAAATGTGGCCTGTGTAACATTTTTGCATCTATCGCAGTTGAATCTTGCATAATTGAACGTCTGAGAGATAATGAATATGTCGAACCTTATCGGATCTTTCCGAGCATAATCTGGAGACAATCATGAAAAAAGCAGTGGCATTAACAATCGTTGCAGGTTTTGTAGCATCAGCAGTATCAATGACCGCATTTGCTAACGATGCAGAAGGCGCATTCCTGGGTACCGGTTTCGGTTGGAATAACTACTCTGACCTGGGTGATGTAGGTACTGCAATCAAAAGCAGCACACCAACAGCTCATGTTTTTGGTGGCTACACTTTCAACGAATTTTTAGGTGCTGAAGCCGGCTATAACTGGCTGGGTAATGGCCATGTAGAAGGTGGTCGTTTTAAATCACACGGCGCAAACTTGTCTTTAATACCACGTTATCCTCTTACTGATGATCTGTCACTGTTGGGTGAAGTCGGTGTTATGCGCTGGAAAGCTGATAACGAAGCAACCAATGTTGACGACCATGGTACATCACCAATTTTTGGTGCTGGCTTGGCTTATCGCGTATCAGATCCGATTGATCTGCAACTGCGTTATCGCCACATTGATGGTATCGGTGATGCTAAAACTGGTGAATCAGATAGCAACAACGTAAATCTGGACGTAGTTTATTACCCAACTCGTACTAGCGAGCCAGCTCCTGTTGTAACTCCAGCACCAGCTCCAGTTGCAGCACCAGCTCCCGCTCCACAACCAGTTCAAGAAACCAAAACTTTCACTCTGACTTCAGATGTGTTGTTTGATTTCAATAAAGCCACACTGAAACCAGCAGGTGTGTCCGCGCTGAGCAAGCTGTATAACCAAATCCAGACTCTGGAAATGAACGACAAAAATATCGTTGTTTATGGTTACACAGACCGCATCGGTTCTGATGGCTATAACCTGAAATTGTCTCAAGATCGCGCTAAGAGCGTATCTAGCTTCCTGACTTCTAAAGGTCTGTCTGCTACTCGTATCACTGCCGTTGGCCGTGGCGAAGCTGATCCAGTAAGCCCAGCAAGCTGTAACGCAATCAAAGCGAAGAAAGATCTGATCGTTTGCTTGTCTCCTGATCGTCGCGTAAACGTTGAAGTGAAAGGTAGCAAGACTGTAGTAGTTAAATAATTATTTAACTACTGTCTGACAACAAAACCGCGCTTTATGTGCGGTTTTGTTTTGATATAGACACCGGAGGTTATATATGGAAACTAAAGAACCTATCGCTAAGGCATCTTTGCTCGAATTGGCAAACCAGATCATGAAAGAGCATGATGACTATCTGGCTGGCATGGCTGTCACCGATGTAAACGAGAAATCAGGCGTTTTAGTATTCAAAGGCGAATACTTCCTCGATGACCAAGGTTTACCAACTGCGAAAACTACTGCTGTATTTAATGTCTATAAAGGGCTAGCGCAGGCCCTTTCGCCACAATATACACTGGAGTAGACCGTGGCAATCACTCTGTATGGCATCAAAACTTGTGATAGTGTCAAAAAAGCCCAAACCTGGTTAAAGCAGAATAATATCCCCTTTGAGTTTATTGATTTTAAACAGATCCCTCCCACTGAAGCGCAGATAATACAATGGTGTCATTCGGCAGGTTGGGAAAAATTACTCAACAAACAAAGTAAAACCTTTCGGGAATTATCCCCCACAGAAAAAACGATCTCATACGAAGCCCAAGCAGTGGCATTGATGTTAGCTCATCCCCTACTGATCAAGCGTCCAGTTCTGACATCCCAGCATAAAATATTGATCGGATTTTCTGAACTTGCGTATAACGCACTGAATAATTAATTAGGTAATGAATAAGGATTGTGCATGACCGATTCTCTTGTTTTGTCTCTGGCTAAGGATTTGATCGCACGTCCTTCTGTAACCCCAGTAGATGAAGGTTGTCAGCAACTAATGACCGAGTTTTTAGCGCCATTGGGATTTACCATTGAACCAATGGTATTTCATGACACGACAAATCTGTGGGCAAGAAAAGGAACATCGGGACCATTATTCTGTTTTGCCGGTCATACAGATGTTGTTCCACCCGGACCAGAAAATAAATGGAATACCCCTCCGTTTACTCCAACCATTATTGATGGCGTTTTATATGGTCGCGGTGCTGCGGATATGAAAGGTTCCATCGCATCAATGCTGGCCGCCGTTCAACGTTTTGTGATTGATTATCCGGCACATAACGGATCAATTGCTTTTCTTATTACCAGCGATGAAGAAGGCCCATTTATTAATGGCACGCCCAAGGTTATTGAAACATTAGAGGCTCGACAGGAAAAAATTACCTGGTGTCTGGTTGGTGAGCCTTCATCAACCAATGCGGTTGGTGATGTAGTCAAAAACGGCCGTCGTGGTTCATTAACGGGTGACCTGACCATTTATGGTGTTCAAGGGCATGTTGCTTACCCTCACCTAGCTGAAAACCCAGTCCACCTTGCGATGCCTGCGCTGGCTGAACTTTCCGCTAAACAATGGGATGCTGGAAATGAGTTTTTTCCAGCAACCAGCTTTCAGATCGCGAACATCAATGCTGGTACTGGCGCATCAAATGTGATCCCAGGTGAGTTACAAGTTCAATTCAATTTCCGCTACAGTACAGAACTTACCGATGCACAAATAAAGCAGCAAGTCTGTGAACTGCTCGACCGCCATGGTCTGCGCTATGAACTGAAATGGACATTAAGTGGTCAGCCTTTTTTAACCGGCTCGGGAAAACTCGTCGAAGCCACACAAAAGGCGATTCAAGCGGTAACTGGACGAACTACTGAATTATCAACATCAGGTGGCACCTCGGATGGTCGTTTTATCGCACCAACGGGCGCTCAAGTCATTGAATTAGGTCCGATCAATGCAACTATCCATAAGGTAAATGAATGCGTTAACGTTGCCGATCTGGAGACACTGAGTGATATCTATTACAGTATGATGCAACAGTTGCTGGTTGAGCATGATTAATCGCAAATTAGTCGGATTAGATGACACTGCATTATGCCCTGTGACTCCAGGGCATTTTTTAACAGCAGCCACTGCAGCCGCTTTCCAGAATATGTCGCAAGCGGCTTTGGCTGATGGATTAAATATCGCCATCGCCTCCAGTTATCGTTCGTTCGAACGGCAAACCCAGATCTGGAATCGTAAATATCGGGGGGAAAATACTGTTCTTGATAGTACAGGGTTCCCGATTTCTAATTGGATTAAGTTATCGCCTCAGGAACGGATTTTTGCCATTTTAAGATGGAGCGCTCTGCCTGGTGCCAGTCGGCATCACTGGGGAACTGATCTGGATGTTTATGCACCCAATTTATTACCTGCAGGCCAAAAATTACAATTAACCCCAGCTGAATATGATGTCACTAACGGCTATTTTGCCCAGTTGACCACATGGCTTGATCATAATATGCATGCTTTTGGTTTTTTCCGGCCTTATGTCACAGATAAAGGTGGGATCGCGCCGGAAGCATGGCATCTCAGCTATTATCCCGAAGCAAAATTATTACAAGAACAATTCACGCTTGAAATGTTGCATGATGTATTAGTACAAAATGCCATAGAAGAAAATACACAGGTCCTGCTTCATTTACCGCAGATCTGGACACGATTTATCATCAATATCAGTGAGAATCACAACTTATGAGTCTGTGGCTAATAATCGGTATTCCATTACTTTTTTTGCTTGGTTTATTTATGAATGCCATAAAAGACATGAAACGATTGGAAAAAGAATTACCCAAATATAAAGATAAAATTAGAAAAACACCGGTTGATGAAGACGAAAAAAAATAGGCGGGACTTATATAGCCCGCCTATTTTGTCAGATGCAGTAAATAAATTACTTTTTATTAATCATCAGTAATTTCTTAGCAAGAGCTTGATAAACTTGCTCTGCAGTACCAGCAGACACAGCCTGTTGTGATGCAGTTTGCAGCTCAATTTGCGTACCCTTGTCCATCTGGTGCAACTGGAATACATACGAACCAGAACTCAAACCTTCATAATTTGGCGCCAATGGCTTCCAAATAGCTAAAGCATCAAAGAGGCTTCCTTCAGGTACTTTATATTCCACTGCAATACGCTGTGCTGTTGTATCAGCATCTTTCACTATCCAGCCAAGTTGTGACAAATCAGCTGACATATGATTCATCACTTTATTAACCGGTGCATCAGCAACCCATTTGTCTTTAATCTTAGCTAAGTGAATTGGTTTTTCGCTAATTTCAGGTTGTGCTGCAGCACCTTGACTGTTGTTGTTCTCAACAATAGCAGTAGCAGACACACTCGTAAATTTCAGCAGACGCTGATGCAGTCGTTCAACGGCCGAGGCCAATACCGGTTTATTGCCATCATCCAGTAACGTAATCGAAGTTTCATTACCACGATCAGCCAACTGTAAACGATATTTACCAGCAGACAAGGCTAAGCCATCAGTTTGTTCAACAGGTTTCCAGAAGGTCAATACTTGCATTACGCTCGTTGATGAGTCGCCTTCATAATTGAACACAATCAAGCCTTGTGACTGAGAACTCTGTTCTATCGGCAAACCAGCTTTTGGCAATACGGTCAGTAACCACTGCCAGGTATTAACAAAACCATTCTCGGCGATGATAGCCTGAGAACCGGATTCTTGTCCTAAGAGCAACTGGATAGGGCCGTTACTCGCCACTGCAGTTTGTCCTCGGCCTTGAGTATCAGCATAAGCACTGACATTGTTGAGCAGACGAGTAGCATAGTGACGTTGTTCAAACACAGTCGGTGTAACTTGTTCATCAGCAGCTTTCAACCACTTAACCATTAAGCCAGCACGATGCGTAGTCGGATCGCTTTTAACTTGGAATTGATAATATTGAGCAGGTGCCGGTGGAATATCGTCTGCTTTTTCTGCATCAAAGGTAACTGCAACTGGGCCTGTTTCTAACACTTTATTTGCATCATCACGCCGTGTTATCGCCATCTTATTCGTTGTCAGATAACTGTTTAGCCATGACCAAAGATCGTCATCGATATGCTGACTCAGACTACGAGCAGAAAACCATAATATGGTCGCATCACGACTATTATCTGCGCGGCTACTGGATACAAAGGTCATGATCTGTTCAGGAGGACGAACATCGACGTCTTGAGCCAAAGCTCCTTGTCTGGTTTCAACAGGTAAACTATACGCTTGTGAAAATGCAGGATTTTGCAATGGAGCCGGAGTTTTCAACTGTGGATGCAAAACGGCAGACGTATAGTCAAAATCGCGATTAGCCTGTCTTCTTTCGACCTCAGAACTACAAGCAGAAAGAACGCAGATACAAATGATACTGCACGGAAACAGGGACATTTTCATTTTATTATTTTGCACGCTAGATCAGCTCCGCTCTCACAAGTGCCGCTTCAACTATTGCTTGTGCCGTAGAGGAAAGCAAAGTCAATGGCAGGCGTAAATCGGCATAATTTATTAGCCCCATTCTGGCGGCTGCCCATTTTACAGGAATCGGGTTAGATTCAATAAACAGTTCTTGATGAAGAGGTCGTAAACGTTCATCGATTTCTAATGCAGCAACTTGATTAGCAGCCAGTGCAAAAGCACACATACGACTCATCTCATTAGCTGCGATATTTGCGGTCACCGAAATAACCCCATTGCCACCTTTTAACATAAATTCACAAGCAGTAGCATCATCACCACTGTAAAGTGCAAAATCTTGCCCACATAACTCACGCAATTGGGCAACACGAGATAAATCACCCGTAGCTTCTTTAACACCACAGACACCAAAATTACCTGCAAGACGAGCAACCGTTTCCGGCTTTAAATCACATCCGGTACGACCAGGCACATTATATAAAATTTGAGGTAATCCGCTGTATTCGCCGATCGCCGCATAGTGCTGGTATAAACCCTCTTGAGTAGGTTTATTATAGTATGGTGTTACAGAAAGACCCGCTGTCACACCAAGTTTGCTGATCTGCTTAGCCAATTGTTTAGCATGCGCGGTGTTATTTGAGCCACAACCGGCAATGACCGGAATGCGCCCATTACAATACTCAAGTGTTCTATCAAAGAGAGTAAAGAGTTCATCTTCGCTTAAGGTCACCGATTCTCCGGTTGTCCCAGCTACAACTAAAGCATCAGTGCCAGCTTGAATATGATATTCAACTAACTGTTCTAACGCTGGCCAGTCAACAGAACCAGAGCGGTTCATTGGTGTGATCAGAGCAACGAGACTACCGGTTAACATAAAGCACAGACTCCATTTTACAAGCAGCCAATGGTACGGCGCCCTATACACAAAAACAAGGCAAAACGCGGTTCCAAGACTAAAATGCTGATCTGATCTCACATGAGTAGCGTATTGTTATTATGATATTTTTTACGCGTTAAAATACTAATAAGGATATAAAAATGAATCGATTAACAGCGGGAACTGTTGCCCCTGATTTTGAATTACCAGACCAAAATGGCACAGTAATCAAATTAAGTTCATTACAGGGGAAAAAGGTACTAGTTTATTTCTATCCGAAAGCAATGACACCGGGTTGTACAACACAAGCTTGCGCGTTACGTGATAGCAAAACTGAGTTGGAAAAACGGAATTTAGTTGTTCTAGGTATCAGCCCCGATAGCCCTGTGAGACTGAAAAAATTTGAAGCACGTGATGAACTGAACTTCACCTTATTAGCTGATGAAGAACACAAAGTAGCGGATGCCTTCGGTGTTTGGGGACTGAAGAAATTTATGGGGAAGGAGTACGACGGTATTCACCGCATTAGCTTTTTAATCAACGAACAAGGTGTTATCGATCATGTATTTGATAATTTCAAAACCAGCAATCATCATCAAATAGTTCTCGATTATCTCGATTCATTATGATTAAAACAAAAAAGCCGGAAACTGAATTCCGGCTTTTTATTTCTTTGGATAACTAAACAGTAAAGAATTTCGCGTTTACCCACGCAATCACGAAATAGCTCGACAATAGTGCAGATACCGCCAGCATAATCGGTCTTAAATTTGGGCGATCACGCGCAATCAATACGATAGCAAGTGTGGTTGGATACAATCCGAACATATACCGAGGAATAGTATTAATGCTGGTAGTGATAGGCACAAATGTACAGATAAACATGAACAACGCCTCAGCATATCGCTTTTGCTTAACCAGATAGATATTCAAACTCCATCCGATTGCAACCATGATTGCGAGGTACAATTTTCTACCGCCGGCTTCAAAGCCTTCAATCCAGTAATAAAATGGATTGCCAGCAATACGTCCCCACGCCAACTGAATATTTTTAAATGAGAAGGCATCGCCAACATGGTAATTCATATAGAACATATACACGAACATAACCAGCGGTATAAACCAGATCGCTAAAATAACCCGGAAAGCACGGTCGCCAAGTTTCACCAGTTCACGCCAACCATATGCCTGTAAGGCCAGAATCGCCACCGAAAAAACAACCATAACGCCGATATTTCGGGTGGCAGTCATCAGCATGCCCGCCAATCCAACCCAGAACCACTGATGCCGGTATGCAAATAAAAACACCACCATGGTCAGTGTGATAAATAAGGACTCAGTATATGGTGCGATGAAATAAACGGAATAGGGTGAAAAAGCTAACATCCAAACGCCAAATCGTGCCACATCCAGTTCCTGACCTAATTGGCGTAAGCACAAGAAAAACAGTGGCAACATCGCGAAGGACGAAATATTGGCAACAACATAAAAACCATGTAAGGAACTGATGCCGAACAATTCACCGATATAATGGCCCAACATCGGAAACATGGGGAAGAAGGCCCAGTTCGCCGCATGACCAGTAGTTAAACCATGGGGATAGGTGTCGTAACCGATATCGGCGATACTTTTAAACCAAGTACAATCAAACTGACAAAAAACATTCCAGACATCTGTTTCAACAGATTCAAGCAGATTGATCCGCCCTATTTGATCGGTTTCCACGTTGTAGTGCATGGCACCAAAATAACCAATTGCATACAGCATGATGCGGCTGACCAAAAAGGCCAGCGCAATGATGCCCCAGTCTTGCCGACTGATCTGCAACGGAGAATAAATTACATCTACCTTATCTGTTGGCACAACTTACTCCAGCATTACTCAGGCAAAAACCCAAATTCGGGATAAAACATAAGTCAGTATCGTTACCGCTAGTGTTGCAATAACGATCGGCAGCAGACCGGACAACCCGATCCACAGCAAACCAGATAACAACACGTAGCGAACACCCAGAGAACTGAGTGCTACCAGTAAAAACTTACTGACCTTACCGTGCTTCTGGAACGTGACGTATCGGTGTCCAAAAAAAGAAAACCAGAAAGCAACAAAAAAGCCCATTGATGTAACCAGATACTCAGAGATATCTGGCCATAAATGCAGGCATAGTGTCGCTATGCCTAAATCAATTATTGTTGCGCCACCACCCACAAGGCCAAAACGGAACAAACGCCAGAATTCACTCTTTGTGATCATGCTTGTTTATCTTCTTCCGTGGCAACAGTTACTGCCGGGCGTGAATATTGACCATAAACGCCTTCCACAAGGAATACTGGGCGCTGTTTTACTTCAAGGAACATACGACCAATGTATTCGCCCATGATACCAATCGATAACAGCTGCATACCGCCAAGAAACAGGATCACACACATTAATGAAGCATAGCCTGGGCTATCAACACCAACGAAAATCACTTTTAAAATGATAATCAGCATGTAAAGGAAACTGATCCCGGCAACTGCGCCACCGATATAACTCCAAACACGCAATGGCCAGCTAGAGAAGCTGAATAAACCATCTAGAGCAAAGTTCCACAGTTTCCAGTAATTGAATTTTGTCGTGCCAGCAGCACGCTCTGGACGAGCATAAGGTACGCCAATTGAACGGAAGCCAGCCCACGCGAACAGCCCTTTCATAAAGCGGTTACGTTCTGGCAATTGATTGATTGCTTCCACTACACGGCGATCCATTAAACGGAAATCACCTGCATTCTCGGGGATTTTGGTAGTAGTTGATACCGCATTAAAGAAACGATAGAAACCGCCAGCCGTCAGACGTTTCATTGCGGTGTCTGCATTACGGTCAGTACGAACACCGTAAACGGTGTCATAACCTTCTTCTTTCCACATACGGACAAATTCCAGCACTAATGCTGGTGGATCTTGTAAATCCACATCCATTGGGACAACCGCATCACCGCGGGCATGCGCAAGACCTGCAGTCATCGCAGCTTCTTTACCAAAATTACGGGCTAGGTTAATCAGCGTTACACGATTGTCTTTTTCAATCGCCTTTTCAACTACTTCACGGGTGCGGTCACGACTGCCGTCATTAACAAAAACGATTTCCAATTGATCACGCAGTGGTGCCAGTTCTTTGTCGATCGTTTCAATAAAAGTATCAATACTTTCTTCTTCGTTATAAACAGGTACAACTAATGACACGGTGAATGATTGTTTGCTCATAATAACCTCATCCCGCATGGGATAATTTGAATGTTTTGAACATGATAGATTGGTTGCTATGCAGTGACACATAATTTGGTTCTAGCGGATCTGCGATGAATAAACCCGCTGGAAGTAATAATTCAAATTGCTGTGAGCCTGCTTTATCAAATTTAACCGTTTGAGACCATTTATCTCCAATACTAACACTAAGTTCTGTATTCGCTGCTTTTGTAGTCAAGGTGCCTTGGAATTTCAGGGCGCCGGGTTCTTGATGTAAGGTGAAATATAATCCGCCTTTATCGATAAACGGTGAACCTGAACCATCTTTTTCAGGAATATCCCAGCCGTCGCGAGAGAGATAAGGGCAACGCTCACGTTCATTTGTGAGATCCATTAACGTGCCGGGAATGTATGCGAGAGTCTGGTTACGATTCCAAATATGGGTCTTCTTATCCAAATAATACATACGATATGCCATCGACACATCAGGATGCTTAGCCAGATAAAGCACATATAAGTAAAAGGCACTCAGTGCCAGAAACGTCAGGATAAAGAGAAATTTAACACCGCGAGTCATCATTAGTTCTGACCTCATTATTGTTTGCGCCAATCCTAATTCAGAACACAGAGAAACAACAGAGAGTGATGGCTTGATCACATAAAAATATATCCATTCAGATAACTTGACAGTCGAAGCAACCGTTTTCACCTGCTTTTTGATATAGATAAAGAACCGTAACGCTTGATACTTATACACTAAATGCATCTATTACTGGCAGGATACCACTTATGAATATGAATCATGCTCAGCGACTGATACTCAGTAATCAATATGAAATACTGAGTAAGCTGAATCCTGAGAAGGCTGATTATTACCATCGCTGCAAGACTATTGTAGAACGTGGTTACTGTTTACAGATGCTGGAGCTGGAAAAAGAGTTTGGTCATCTGACTGAAGAAACGTGCAGAGAAGTGATTGATACGCTGGAAATGCATCATGCACTTAAAGTTTCTTATGAAAACTTAACTGCTGAAGATCAGGTGCAAATCTCTGCATCACGCTTAGATTTCATTGGTTATGCCAGAGGCTATGAACGGGAACTGGCTGATTATGTCTGTTATCTGTTAGATGTAGAAAAACGTTTCCCAGATTTAGGTAAATGTTGTGCAAGCTTAAATTCTGAAATGGCAATGCATGACAAATATGAGCGCATGCTAGCCGAATGGCGTGATTGCCCGCGCCAATACAAATTATCCATTCAAGAAATTCGTAATATCATCACTGCTTGATAACTTGATAACTTGATAATCAGCCAACCATCTTCTAACGAGATGTCTGGCTGATTATTTTTATTCCGATGCAGCTAATTGTGTAATTTGCTCGGCCAATAGATGCTTTTTCTGCTGCCAGTATCCAACCATCAACATCCCCACGACCATAGCGAAAATAAAAACAATCGCGGGCCAACCAATCAGTGCCGCCATGGCAATTGCCGGCCCCGGACAAATACCAGCAAGCCCCCACCCTATACCAAATATCAGAGCACCAATGACCAACTGCCGATCCAGTGCTTTTTTAGTTGGCAAATGCAAAGCAGCACCATTCCATGTTTGTTGGCGTTTTTTAATAAGCAAGTGATACCCCGGAGTAAAAACAGCCAAAGCGCCGCCCATCACCAACATCAATGATGCATCCCACTCCCCGGTAATATTAAGAAAACCCACCACCTTATCAGGTTGCATCATGCCAGAAAGCGCTAATCCGAAGCCAAAAAGAATACCGGCAAATAAACTAATCACAGCTCACCTCTTAATGAGTCATTGCAACAATGAATGCACCAGAAAATATAAATAATCCGGTTGCCACCAATGAACGGATTGAAAAACGGCCAATGCCACAAATACCGTGACCACTGGTGCAGCCATTCGCCAAGCGAGAACCGACACCGACTAACAAACCGGCCAGTAATAACATTGGCGATACCTCAAGTTTTGCTACTTGAAGATGTAGTGCATAGGTCGCCAGACTCGCCCCGAGCGTCGTGCCAGCAAGAAATAGAATGCGCCAATGTTTATTATCTGCAGCAGAAAATAGCCCAGCGATGATGCCACTGTAGCCAGCAACCCGGCCTTTACCCCATAAAAGTATCAGGGCTGCTAAACCAATCAGGAGCCCGCCAAGCAATGAACTCCACGGTGTAAAATTGTACATACATAAAGACCAATTAAATTAGATAAAACTAATTTAATCTAAAATTTTCTCAATCTCAATGAAATTACTGGTGAAAATATGCCTATTGCGCAGATGTTCCGTTCTTTTTTATTGTTCTAATGAAAAAAATAGGCTGCTAGCGATCTGTAACGAGAAGGAAATCACAATTTTTATGCAACTTAACGGAACTTTTTATAATGTCTGAACTCTAACTTAATGCCACTGCAATTAAACATTGAGTCTTGGCCCAGTCGACGTAAAGTTGACTGGGTTTTTTTATTCCCGAAATTCATCCAGAATAGACTTATTAAACGTTTTACAGCCACAAGTGGTGTTATTTTGATTACTAAACCGCAAAAAACTTTCGTGTTCCACGATTACGAAACTTTTGGTATTGATCCCGCCCGCGATCGGCCATCACAATTTGCCGGGATTCGTACCGATGCTGATTTTAACATTTGTGGCGAACCAGTCGTTCTTTATTGCCAAATGGCACCAGATTATTTACCAACGCCAGAGGCTTGCCTGATAACCGGCATTACGCCTCAAATAGCAAATCAAAATGGTGTCTGTGAAGCCGATTTTTTCCGCTCGATTCATGCGCAATTTGCGCAACCAGAAACCTGTATACTGGGCTACAACAATATCCGCTTTGATGATGAATTCACGCGTTACGGTTTTTACCGCAATTTTTTCGACCCGTATGCTTATAGCTGGCAACAAGGCAACTCCCGTTGGGATCTGTTAGATGTAGTGCGAGCGTTTTATGCTTTGCGCCCAGAGGGAATTAATTGGGTTTATGATGATGAAGGTAAACCGTCATTTCGTCTGGAAAAACTGTCTGTTGCTAATGGCATCAAACATGAAAACGCACATGATGCGATGTCTGATGTGTATGCCACTATTGGCTTAGCAAAATGTCTAAAACAAGCCCAACCGCGCTTATTTGATTACTTGTTAGAACACCGCAGTAAAAATAAGCTAAAAAATCTGATCGATATCATTAATATTAAACCGCTGGTTCATGTCTCCGGTATGTTTTCCGCATGGCAAGGCTGTGCCAGTTGGATTGCCCCGTTAGCTTGGCATCCAACCAATAATAATGCCGTGATTGTCGTGGATTTACACAAAGACATATCCCCCCTGCTCAAGCTAGAGGTAGCGGCTTTACGTGATCGCCTTTATACCCGGCGTAATGAATTGGCCGGCGAATCGCCAGTGCCCGTCAAATTGATCCATATAAATAAGTGCCCGATTCTGGCGCCAGCCGCCAGTCTGAGCGAGGAACGTTCGCAAAAATTAGGTATTAATCGTGATCGTTGTATGCAGAACCTGCAATTGATCCGAGAAAATCCTGAGATTAGAGAAAAACTAGTCGCCCTGTTTAATGATGATTTTGTTCCTCCTGAAAATCAGGATCCTGAACATATGCTGTATCAAGGCTTTTTCTCTGAAGCAGATCGAGCAACGATTGATTTGATCCAGCAAGCCTCGGCAGAACAATTAACGCCAGGCCGTTATCAATTTCATGATCCTCGCCTGCATACATTACTGTTTCGCTACCGAGCCAGAAATTATCCCCACACACTGTCACCACGCGAACAAGAGCAATGGCAGCAATTTTGTGTCGATGCATTAAATCGACAAGCAGAGGCTTATTTATTGCGATTGGAACAGCTGCTTGAAGGAAAAATACAGGGCTCACGCGAATGGAACATCATTAAATCGCTGGCGTTGTATTTACAGGGTAAATGACAGGCAAAAAAAAGGTCAACCACAATGTAGTTGACCGAACTTCAGCTTTTGCTGAAGAGAGCACGGGATAAAACTGGTTTACACATTTATATATGGAAAAGCCGTGCCAACATTCCATATACATCTAAATAATTTTATAAAGATATAAATTAGGCGCTTTTTTAGTGGTTTTAGCTAAAAACAGCCTCAATCACGCCTCTTTATTTATCTAAATTATAACACAACAGAGTCAAAAGACTTTGCAAATTGCGCATTTTTGCAATTTGCAAATGAATCCACATTCGATTTGCATTTTCGCAAAATGCATATCAAATGAAAGCTTGTTCATCCAATATACAAAAATACAACTAAACTTTGTTTCCCGTTAATTTTTATCTGTATCAGCAATCTATCCGGAAATTTGCTGCGTATTAGTAAGACAGGTTTGCTTCGGCTCGATAAGCCTAAGCCGCATTGGATGTGTATAATAAGTTCAGAAGCCGTAATTATGTGTCGGGAATAGGTATTAACCCTGATGCAGGAGATAAAGAGACAATGACTCAACTAAGTAAAGAAGCTGTAATTGTTCGCTCTGCTCTGGAAGCGAAAGGGTTAGAAACCCCGATGCTGCATACCGCTGTTTCGGCACATGAAAAGAAGCAGCAGATAGAGCAACATATGGCCTCCATTATGACGCTGCTTGGTCTTGATTTAGCTGATGATAGCTTGGTGGAAACACCGCACCGTATTGCCAAAATGTATGTCGATGAAATATTTTCCGGTCTCGACTACAGTACATTTCCCAAAATTACCCTGATTGAAAATAAAATGGGTACGGATGAAATGATCAAGGTGCAAGACATTGGTGTAACAAGCACCTGTGAACATCATTTCGTTACTATTGATGGCCGGGCAACGGTGGCTTATCTTCCGAAAGACAAAATTATTGGCTTATCAAAGATAAATCGCATTGTGAATTTCTTTGCCAAACGCCCACAAGTCCAAGAACGATTGACCCAGCAGATCCTAGTTGCATTACAGGTGCTATTGGGTACAGACAATGTCGCGATTACCATGACGGCAACACATTATTGCGTCAAATCACGTGGGATCATGGATGCATTGAGCCAGACCACGACCACCGCATTGGGTGGTGTATTTAAAAGTAATGCCGCAACCCGACATGAGTTTCTGAGCCGCGCTTAATAGATATAAGCCACTGCTAAGATGCAGTGGCTATTTCCTTCAATATAACCTTTATCACCCCAACAACAATTGTTGCTGTAACTCATGAATTTGATCGCGTAAGCCAGCGGCTTGTTCAAATTCAAGATTGCGGGCATGTTCAAACATCTGATTTTCCAAGCGCTTGATCTCTTTCGCCAATGCATCGGGGCGCAAACGTTGATAATGTGCCGCTTCTTCCGCCACTTTATTGCGACTCGCCTTGGCTGACAATTTAGTCACACCACCTAATTGCATCACATCGACGACTTTCTTATTGAGCCCTTTTGGCGTAATACCATGTTCCAGGTTAAAGGCTTGCTGAACAGCACGCCGACGCTCCGTTTCATCGATTGCGGTACGCATAGAGTCGGTAATGCGATCGCCATATAAGATCGCCTTACCATTCAGATTTCGGGCTGCACGACCGATGGTCTGAATGATGGAACGAGTAGAACGCAGGAAACCCTCTTTATCTGCATCCAGAATCGCAACCAGCGACACTTCTGGCATATCTAAGCCTTCCCGCAACAGGTTGATCCCGACCAGCACATCAAATTCACCCAAGCGCAAATCACGGATGATTTCCATACGCTCAACGGTATCAATATCCGAGTGTAAATAACGAACCCGAACATCATGTTCATGCAAATATTCGGTTAGATCTTCAGCCATACGTTTGGTCAACGTAGTAACCAGAACCCGTTCTTCTAGCTTAACCCGCTGGCGAATTTCAGACAGCAGATCGTCTACCTGCGTTGCTACTGGGCGAACTTCGACTTCCGGATCCAGCAAACCGGTCGGCCGCACAACTTGCTGCACGATATCGCCGCCCGATTTATTCAACTCATAGGCAGCAGGTGTTGCGGAAACAAATACCGTCTGTGGCATCAAGGCTTCGAATTCATCAAATTTGAGTGGTCGGTTATCCAAAGCCGAGGGTAAACGGAAACCATATTCCACCAACGTCTCTTTACGGGAACGGTCACCTTTATACATACCGCCGATTTGCGGCACCGTGACATGCGATTCATCAATGATTAGCAAGCCATCTGCCGGCAGATAATCAAATAATGTTGGTGGTGGTTCACCGGCTGTACGGCCAGATAAATAACGGGAGTAGTTTTCAATCCCCGAGCAATAACCCAGCTCCTGCATCATTTCGATATCAAACTGTGTGCGCTGAGTTAAACGCTGTTCTTCGAGCAACTTATTCGCTGATAGAAGCTGCTCTCGGCGTTCCGCCAGATCGACCTTAATGGTTTCAATCGCCTGTAAGATGGTATCCCGCGGCGTGACATAATGGCTTTTCGGAAACACGGTAAACCGGGGGATCACTTTTTCCACGGCACCAGTCAGAGGATCGAACAAGCTCAACCGTTCCACCTCTTCGTCAAACAACTCAACACGTAATGCCAGTTTGTCTGATTCCGCCGGGTAAATATCGATCACTTCACCACGCACCCGGAAAGTGGCTCGTTGAAACACCACATCGTTACGAGTGTACTGCAACTCAGCCAGACGGCGTAAAATGTCACGTTGGTTGATGATATCGCCTTGCCGCAAATGCAACATCATACTGAGATAGGCCTGCGGATCACCCAAACCATAGATCGCCGAAACCGAGGCCACGATCACGACATCACGACGCTCTAGCAACGCTTTAGTCGCAGATAAACGCATCTGTTCAATGTGATCATTGATCGACGAATCTTTTTCAATAAAGGTGTCGGTAGTGGGCACATAGGCTTCTGGCTGGTAGTAATCATAATAAGAGACGAAATACTCAACCGCATTGTCAGGAAAAAACTCCCGCATCTCGCCATACAACTGAGCAGCCAAGGTCTTGTTCGGTGCCAAAATCATGGTTGGCCGGTTTAGCGTGGCGATCACATTCGCCATCGTGAATGTTTTACCAGAACCGGTCACCCCCAGCAGGGTTTGATGGGCTAAACCCGCATCGATACCTTCCAACAATTTAGCGATGGCGTTGGGCTGATCTCCTGCTGGCTGAAACTGACTCGCCAGCTTAAAGGCTTTACTCATATTGATTACCACACCAGAAATCTTAACAACATCATAATATGTTCCCGCGTTACCGCGACACAATTACGCCCAAACAAAAACAATAAAGCAGCATCTTCGTATGTATTTTCGCCATTACGCTGAACTTTTCAGCACGGTGTGATCTTACGCGTATTTTTATCTTGACCGACCCTACTCATATGCGTAGGATTATCGGCCCATTCCCTCGTAGTTCAGTCGGTAGAACGGCGGACTGTTAATCCGTATGTCACTGGTTCAAGTCCAGTCGAGGGAGCCAAATTTCTCAACGTTTCATACTGCAAGAACCCACTTATCCACGGTTTCACTCCATACTGCGCCAAAATAATGCACATTTAGTCATGCTGCTTTTTCGCTCACATTCTAATCATACTCAGATCTTAACTATTCAAGCCTAAAAAACTAATTCTTTGATTTTACTGTGTTTTAAATTTGCAATATTTTTACGCCGGTTTTTTGTACCCCTTGAGCCACATGGCTTAGACAGAGATATAATAAAATAACACACAGGGTTATCCACAGATTCTGTGGGTAAACGACGCCAGCCCTTGTCACCACTGGCATTGCCTTGCTGTTGATAAAAAAAACCTGAATGAAACTGCTCATCAATTCGGCAATCAAACCATTACAGACACTTTTTGCTGTTTCCTTGGTTGACAGCCACCATACCAATCAGTAACATGCGCCCCGTCCTGATGTGACGATTCCCTCGTAGTTCAGTCGGTAGAACGGCGGACTGTTAATCCGTATGTCACTGGTTCAAGTCCAGTCGAGGGAGCCAACATCAGACAGTAATTCCTCCTTAGTTCAGTCGGTAGAACGGCGGACTGTTAATCCGTATGTCGCTGGTTCAAGTCCAGCAGGAGGAGCCACGATTCCCTCGTAGTTCAGTCGGTAGAACGGCGGACTGTTAATCCGTATGTCACTGGTTCAAGTCCAGTCGAGGGAGCCATCTTCTTTACCTGTCTGGGTAAAGTTCAGCGCAAGTAAATTCTCAGCAAGTCCTTTTCAATCTATTAATTTTTCCTATTAAAAACGAAACGCCTGCACATCGGTGCGATACAAGCGTTTGTTGTATTCCCTATCGCTGAAACAATGCCAAAGCAATAGCCCGCGCTTCACTGTGATCAACTATCGGTGCCGGATATTCATTTTGTGGCTGGAAAACGGTTAACCAATCTCGCGGTGTATGAATGTATTTTTCTGGTACCGCTGCTAGCTCGGGTAACCATTGTTTGATAAAAATGCCTTTCTCATCAAATCGCTCCCCTTGTGTGGTCGGGTTAAAGATGCGGAAATAAGGTGCTGCATCCGCACCGGTACTCGCCGCCCACTGCCAACCGCCGTTATTAGCGGCTAATTCACCATCAATCAGCTGCTGCATAAAATAACGCTCACCATGACGCCAATCGATGTGCAGATCTTTGGTCAGGAAAGACGCCACGATCATACGTAAGCGATTATGCATCCAGCCAGTTTGCTTCAAACAGCGCATGGCGGCATCGACGATTGGATAACCCGTTTTACCTTCACACCACGCATTAAACCGCGTTTCATCCCAAAGCCAGCGTACAGATTCAGTATCAGGTTTAAATGCCTTATGTTTTGACAGATGAGGAAAGGCCACCAGCAGATGTTGATAAAATTCCCGCCAGATCAATTCATTCAACCATACAAACCCGGCAGCACCACGCTCAAAAGGCAATTGACCCAGAGCAGCTTCCATCGCGGCTAAACACTGACGAACTGTAATAATTCCAAGCGCTAAATAAGGTGATAGCTGACTCGTGCCAGCGATAGCAGGAAAATCGCGTTGTTCGCCATAGGCATCCACTTTTTCCGAACAGAAATCGTGCAACCGGGCAAGCACTGATTCTTCGCCTACCGGCCAGGCATGACTATCGGTTTTAGGGTAATCAAATTGCACGGGAGACCAGTTAAGTGCCTCACCCCGACTCACTGGTTTTGGCCAGACCTGATAACCTTCCGCCATTAATCGTTTTAACCAGGCATTACTAAATGGCGTGAAGACTTTAAACATCTCTTTGCTACCGGTTAACACGGTTCCGGGCGCAAACACGCAACGCGCATCAAACCACTGCACCTGAATCTTGGCGACATTGCACTGCTGTTGCACCGCGAGATCACGTTGTAGTTCATACTCACCAATGTCTCGATTTACAAATAGCTGTGTGATGCGCTGTTGTTGGCAGAAATTCAGTAACACCTGAGGTAACTGCTGATAAGCATCGACTGTGAATACGGTTAATGGAATACCGAGCGTAGCCAACTCTGCCCCCAATTGATTGAGTTGCCGCTCCATTAGATCGGCTTTAATCGGCGCCAGATCGTGTTTTTCCCACTGCCGAGGGGTTACAAAATAGATGGCCTGTAATGGCTCATTACGCAAACTGGCGGCATACAACGCCGGATGATCGTGCAGACGCAAATCGTCCCGAAACCAGACTAAAGATGACATGGTTCCCTCCTTATAAGCTGTAACGCAGTGCCAGATCCTCAGGATGAGGATTAAAGTAAACCTGCGACGCTAAATAAGGATTCGGGTATTCCCGCAGATAATGCTGGAGCAGCGTCATCGGCGACATCAGGGGTAACAAGCCACGGCGGTATTTATCGATGGTGGTTTGTAGTTCTGCTTTTTGTGCTGGGCTGAGATGCTTTTTGAAATAACCCTGTAAATGCTGTAATACATTGGAATGGTTTTTCCGGCTCACACGCTGTTGTAAGCCTTGCATCAAGCCTGAAATATAGCGGGCAGCCAGCGTCTCTAATGGTAAATCAATGGCATCCCCCAATAGTTTGCCAAGTGACTTATAGGCAGAAGGCTGGTGAGCAAACAGTAGGTATTTATAGCGGGAATGAAAAGCGATCAATTTACCACGTGTAATACCGCTGTGTTGCAGCGTTAACCAGTCATGATAAGCAAACACACGCGTGACAAAATTTTCACGCAGCACCGGATCACACAAACGACCATCTTCTTCCACCGGCAACAGTGGGTTGTGCTCCATCAGTATACGGGCATAAACGCCGGTACCTTCTTTCGCTGAACCTTGGGCTGAATAGATCCTGACGCGCTCCATGCCACAGCTTGGTGATTTGGCACACAGGATATAACCTGCCAGATGATCAAACTCTGCTGTTTTTTGATGAGAAAACGCAGTGAGTTGTTCGGTGACATCAAAACTGCCATCTGAAGCTTCGACGTGAATAACATCATCTCGCTTAACCAGCCGGATCGCTTTACGCGGTGAGCCAAGACCAATTGCCATTTCAGGGCAGACAGGTGTAAAAGAAAAATAACGGGTTAATTCTTTTTCTACAAATTCAGATCGTTTGTGCCCGCCATCGAAGCGCACTTGCTGGCCTAACAAGCAAGAACTAATGCCAACCTGGATCTGTTGCATATCAAACTGGGTCATGGTTTATCCTTAATGTAAGCCAGCAAAATATGGCGCTGGCGCTGATTAACACGCTGATTCCGCATTATTTTTGTATGTACGTTTTGAAGCATAGCGCAGATCAGTGCTAAACGATGCTCAATCACAATTGCACCAATTTAATCAGGAAAATATGCACCAAACAGCTATAGCACCAAATTGCTACATGAATCCCATTCTGGGGCTACCTTTCAGAGCAGAAAGACGTATAATAGGCGCCACTGCTACAAAATAGCGTCAAATTAGCCCCTTTTTCTACAATCAAAAACCTTTCTTTTTCCCATATCTGCATTGATCTTACAAGTACCATTTAGCCCCCTTTTTGTTCTATATTTTTCAATGTAAACATTTAAACATTACGCTTTTTACACCTATACCCCGCACCTATAGTGGTCTCCAGACTGCTGGCTACATCAACGGAACTGATAGGCACTTAGTGTCTCGGCCGAAAAGTTAGCGTTCTTTTAAATATTCAGCACGTATCTTGCTGAAGCATCGTTAACCTGACGACGTGAAGAGAACCTTATGAAACAACAAACGCCATTTGTTCAGTTTCGCAACGTACAAAAAAGCTATGACGGCGAAACACTCATAGTAAAAGACCTCAATTTAAATATCCGTCGGGGCGAATTTCTGACTCTGTTAGGCCCAAGTGGTTCAGGGAAAACCACAAGCCTGATGATGCTGGCGGGCTTTGAAACTGCCACCAGCGGTGAAATTACACTGGGCGGCAAATTACTTAACAATCAGCCACCACATAAACGTGATATTGGCATGGTGTTCCAAAACTATGCCTTATTCCCGCACATGACCGTCGCCGAGAACGTAGCGTTCCCGCTATTTGTTCGTCGCATGGCGAAAGCCGATATTCAGGAAAAAGTGCAGGAAGCACTGGCCATGATCCAGATGGAAAAATTTGGTCATCGCTATCCAGCACAGCTATCCGGTGGTCAGCAACAACGTGTTGCGCTGGCGCGTGCGCTGGTGTTTGAACCTAAACTGGTATTGATGGACGAACCGCTGGGCGCGCTGGATAAACAGTTGCGTGAACATATGCAGATGGAAATTAAACATTTGCATGACAAGTTTGGCCTGACCATTGTTTATGTAACACATGATCAATCAGAAGCACTGACTATGTCCGATCGCGTTGCGGTGTTCCATAAAGGTGAAATCCAGCAAATCGACAGCCCTAAAGCCTTGTATGAAGAACCGAAAAATGCGTTTGTGGCGCAATTTATCGGTGAAAACAACCGTTTACAGGGTGTGGTTGAAAGCATCGACAGCAATTATTGTCTGGTGCGGATGCAAGATGGTTCCTTAGTCAAATCACTCGCTGTCAATGTATCGCACAGTGGCGAACAGACTTCGCTGTCGATCCGACCAGAGCGGATCTTACTGGGTGCCGCAAGCCAGAGTTGCGATAACGTGGTGCACGGACAAGTCAAAGAATTCATCTACTTAGGCGATCACATCCGCCTGTGTATTGATACCTGTGGCAGCTCTAACTTTATAGTGAAGATGCCAGTGAGCCAGTTTGACCCGAGCATCAAACTGGGCGACAAACTGGCGATCGGGTGGCAGAAGGATCATGTCCGCGCCCTCGACATGCTGGATTAATAACGTTCCGATCTAATAAACGTTCCTATCTAATAAACGTTCCACCCTAATAACTGAAACAAGGATGATATCGATGAATGCAACTCGTACTCTGTTAGCGGTGTTGGCAGCGAGCGCTTGTGTAGCAGCACAAGCTGATGAGCTGTCTGTTATTTCTTTTGGTGGAGCCAACAAGGAAGCTCAGATCAAAGCCTATTATGAACCGTTTACCAAAGCGACCGGCACTAAAGTGGTTGCCGGCGAATACAACGGTGAAATGGCCAAACTGAAAGCAATGGTAGAAACCAAAAGCGTGTCATGGGACGTAGTCGAAGTTGAATCTTCTGAAGTCGCTCGCGGCTGTGACGAAGGCTTCTTTGAAAAACTGGATTACAAAGTGATCGGTGCAAAAGGTGATTTCATTCCAGGTGCCGCCAGCAAATGTGGCGTCGGCATGTTTGTTTACTCCACCGTTATTGCGTATGACTCAAGCAAACTGAAAGCGGCGCCAACCTCTTGGGCGGACTTCTGGGACGTTAAAAAATTCCCAGGCAAACGTGGTCTGCGTAAAACCGCTAAATATGCGCTGGAAGCCGCTCTGTTGGCTGATGGCGTAGCCCAGAAAGATGTGTATGCCGTATTAGCCACCCCGGCTGGTGTTGACCGTGCATTCAAAAAACTGGATGAACTAAAACCGAACATTCAGTGGTGGGAAGCGGGCGCACAGGCACCACAGTATCTGATCTCCGGTGATGTGGTAATGACTTCTGCATTCAATGGCCGTATTGCCAACGCGCAGAAAGAAGGTAATAAAAACCTGAACATCACTTGGAATGGTGGTCTGTACGAAGTGGAATATTGGGTTGTTCCGAAAGGCACACCAAATAAAGATCTGGCGATGAAGTTTATTGCTTCTACCGTGAAACCGGAAAGCCAGATCGAATACGCCAAGCAGATCCCTTACGGCCCAACCAATAAAGGTGCTGCCAGCAAGATCGAGCCTGCGTTAGCTGAAATTCTGCCGTCTTCTCCGGCAAATCTGGGTGTTGCGGTCGCAGTTGACCCAACCTTCTGGTTGGATCACGGTGAAGAGCTGGAGCGTCGCTTCAACGCTTGGGCTGCTAAGTAATGCCTTTCGCGTCGGGCTCATTGCTGGGCTCGACGCGAACACCCTGTCAATCTCAACGGAATGATCCAGGCCTGTGAGCCGTCTGTCAGGAATGAATTTATGATGTCAACGACCATTACGGACACCCTCCCCCAGCCTGTGGATACCGAATCCCTGAAGGCAAAACTTCATCGTGCGGAACGAATCAACCGACTGAAATCATTCGGGCTCATTCTGCCGTTAATTATTTTTCTGGTGGTCGTATTTTTAGTACCACTGGTCATCATGTTGAAAAAAAGCGTCGATAACCCGGAAGTTTCCGCTTTATTGCCTGCCACGGTGACTGCTATGGCCAACTGGGATGGTAAAGCATTGCCACCAGAAGAGGTCTATAAAGCGCTGGCGACGGATATCGAAAAAGCCAATAACAATGATGCCTTAGGTAATCTGGGCAAACGTCTGAATACCGAAATTTCCGGCTATCGCAGTTTACTGAATAACACTGCAGATAGTCTGCCGTTAGACCCAGTGCCAGCCTCGTATAAACAAGCACTGATTGATCTGGATGCGCGTTGGGGCGAAGCCACCTACTGGCAATCTATTTTCCGAAATAGCTCGCCTTACACCGCTAATTATTTGCTTTCCGCATTAGATCTGAAAAAAGATCAGGCCGGTGCGGTGGTCAAAGTGGCGGGAGATCAGGCTATTTATCAGGACGTGTTTGTCCGCACTTTCTGGATGAGTTTGATCATTACAGCTGCCTGTTTAGTGCTGGCTTATCCACTAGCTTACATGTTGGCGACCTTGCCAGATCGTAGTGCTAACCTGCTGATGATCTGTGTATTACTGCCGTTCTGGACATCCGTGCTGGTGCGAGTAGCTGCCTGGATTGTGATCTTACAGAATAACGGGTTGGTCAATTCATTCCTGGAACACCTGGGTTTGATTGATTCACCACTGCACTTAGTCTTCAACCGCTTTGGGGTCTATGTTGCCATGGTGCACATCATGCTGCCTTTTATGATTTTGCCGTTGTATAGCGTGATGAAAAACATTCCCAAAACCTATCAGCGTGCCGCTATTTCGTTGGGCTGTCCACCAATGGTGAGTTTCTGGCTGGTTTATTTCCCACAGACTTATGCAGGTATTGGCGCCGGTTGCCTGCTGGTGTTCATCCTCTCGATTGGTTATTACATCACGCCAGCATTGCTGGGTGGTCCAAGTGATCAGATGGTGAGTTATTTCGTCGCGTTCTACACCAACACCACGATCAACTGGGGTATGGCAACGGCGTTAGGTGGCTTATTACTGCTGGCAACGCTGATCTTATATGTGATTTACAGCTGGCTGGTCGGTGCAAACCGTTTACGTCTGGGCTAATTGAGAAGGATGACATGATGCTACAACCTTATGCTTCTAATTTTGAACGGATTTGGCACTGGTCTCACCGTAGCCTTTGCGGTCTGGTGCTGTTGTTCCTGATGTTGCCGGTGCTGGTGATGATCCCGCTGTCTTTTAATGGCGGCGCGTTTCTGGTTTATCCATTGCAAGGCTGGTCGCTGCGTTGGTATGAGACCTTTTTCACCTCGCCGGAATGGATGCGCGGGCTGGCTAACAGCATGATCGTGTCACCGGCAGCGACCTTGGTGGCGATGATTTTCGGTACATTGGCTTCGATTGGCCTGACGCGTGCTGAATTTCGCGGTAAAGCGCTGCTGACCAGTATTTTGATTTCACCTATGGTGGTGCCAGTGGTGATTGTCGGGGTGTCGTCGTATCTGTTTTTCGCCCCACTCGGGCTGGCGAACAGCTACTTCTCACTGATCATGGTGCATGCGGTGTTAGGCATTCCATTTGTGATCATTACCGTGACGGCAACACTGCAAGGCTATAACAAGAATTTAAGCCGCGCGGCCGCCAGCTTAGGTGCTGATCCCGTATTAACGTTCTTCAAAATCACCTTACCGCTGATTGGCCCTGGCATGATCTCTGGTGCGCTGTTTGCTTTCGCCACCAGCTTTGATGAAGTGGTTGTTACCCTTTATCTGGCAGGCCCTGATCAGGCAACCTTGCCACGCGTGATGTTCAGCGGTATTCGCGAAAATATCAGCCCTGCGATTGCCGCCGCTGCAACCGTATTGATTTTGATTTCGGTAGCGATGTTGCTGACGTTGGAATGGTTACGTGGTCGGTCAGAAAAAATGCGCACTGCGGCGCATTAATTAACGATTTTTTTCTGCAAGCAAGTTCCACCTATTGCGCCGCTCGCGGCGCTTTTTTTATTCCTTAATTAAACGTGATATGGCTTTGCAGTAACCGCATAAAGAAATCGCGCGGTTTATTCAAGCGACCAAATTGATGCGTGATCGCCGCAATACCGAGCTTGTAACAACGCTCAGCCGGCAACAGCATGCGCAGCTTACCTTCTGCAATCCACCGAGCCGCATAATGCTCAGGCAGATAACCCACATACGCCCCCGATAAGATCATCGTGGCGCGTGTTTCGTAATAATATGCCGTCGCGGCTTTGGCCAGCCCCGCCATTTGCATGGCCACATCCGGGTTACTCTGAATACCCGCCTGCACGGAGCGGCAGTTCTTTAAGCCTTGGCGGATCAGCTCATCATCCAGCTCGTTAAACAGTGGATGCCGATCACTGCAATACAAGTAACAGGTTTCTTCATACAACGGCTGGTAAATCAAACCATCTAATTTACGGTGGTAGGGAATAAAACCAACATCCACTTCCCCGTTCAATATCATGCGTTCGATATCATTCATTGGCGCGGTTTCAAATTGCAGGAAGACATCGGGCGCTTGTCGGCAAAACTCACCTAACACCTGCGGAAATTGGCAACGATCATCTAAACTGATCGTGTCACTGGCCACCAGCTTCAGCTCGCCAGAGAGTTGCACGTGCAGCGCATTCACGGTTGAGCGGAAATCTTCCAATTGCGAAAACAGCCGGCGCACAGATTCATAAATGATCGCGCCTTCCTCGGTGAGGGAAAAACCAGAGCGGCCACGGCTGCACAGCTTTAATTTCAAACGATGCTCAAGATTCGCCATGTGCACACTGATCGTTGAGCGGCTGATATTCAATACGGTTTCAGCAGCAGAAAATCCGCCGCATTCCACTACAGTTTTGAACACTTTCAGCAGACGGATCTCGTAATCGCCGACTTGCCCTAACTCAATCAGTGAAACCTGCACCATTGTTTTAATTTCCTCAATGTAAGAGTTGATTGTTAGTCATTTATGCAACGGTATAACGCGCTAGTATGAACACATCAGCCCGATAATTCAGGGCATCCACAGTCACCGGAGATCCCGTATGTGCTACCCATCTATTGATCCGTTGCTAGCTCCATTTTGCCAATGGCAAGCTTCGCAGTGGATGACGCCAAAAGTTGGCACCACTTTCTCTGTGACCAACCCTGCGACAGGTGCTGTTATCGCCACACTGCCAAATCAGACAGCAGGCGATGCTTTAGCCGCGATTGATCGCGCCAGTGCCGCACTACCCGCTTGGCAAGCCCTGCCAGCGAAACAACGCGCTCTGCTGCTGCGTCGCTGGTTCGACCTGATTCTGGAAAATCAGGATGCCCTAGCCCTGCTGATGACCTTAGAACAAGGTAAACCATTGGCCGAAGCCAAAGGTGAAATCGCTTATGGCGCCTCGTATATCGAATGGTTCGCCGAAGAAACCAAACGCGTTTATGGCGACATCATTCCTGCTGCCAGCGGTGATCGTCGAATTCTGACCATCAAACAAAGCATTGGTGTGGTCGCTGCGATCACGCCGTGGAACTTCCCGAACGCCATGATCACGCGCAAAGTGGCGCCCGCTCTTGGTGCGGGCTGCACTATCGTAGTGAAACCTTCGGATGAAACACCACTCTCTGCACTGGCGTTGATCACACTGGCACACCAGGCCGGTATTCCAGAAGATGTCTTTCAGATAGTCATTAGTCGCAAAGCGGCAGAAATTGGCCAAGTTTTCTGCGGCGACAGCCGGGTTCGCAAGCTCACTTTCACCGGATCGACTCCTGTTGGTAAGCAATTGATGAGCCAATGCGCAGCTACTGTGAAAAAACTGGGTTTAGAGCTGGGTGGCAACGCACCGTTTATCGTGTTCGACGATGCTGACATTGATGCGGCTATCGCAGGTTTAATGGTGTCGAAATACCGCAATGCCGGCCAAACCTGTATCTGCGCGAACCGCATTCTGGTGCAAGATGGCATCTATGATGCTTTTGCAGAGAAGCTGGTTGCGGCAGTGAAAAAATTAAAAGTCGGTTTAGGCACCGACACTGGCACCACCATTGGCCCGCTGATCAACCAAGCGGCGATGCACAAAGTGCAACACTTGGTTTCTGATGCGATCACTCGCGGCGCGAAATTATTAACCGGCGGCTCAGTTCATCCAACTGGCGACAATTTCTATCAGCCAACCGTGCTGAAAGAAGTGACCAGTGACATGAAAATTTTCCACTCGGAAATTTTTGGCCCAGTCGCACCGCTGTTCCGCTTCTCAACGGAAGCTGAAGCTATCGCCATGGCAAACGATACACCGTTCGGGCTGGCTGCTTATTTCTACAGCCGTGATATCAGCCGCATCTGGCGCGTCTCCGAAGCCTTGGAATACGGCATGGTCGGTATCAACGAAGGCGGGATTTCCAGCGAAGTCGCCCCGTTTGGTGGCGTTAAAGAATCTGGTCTGGGTCGTGAAGGTTCTAAATACGGTCTGGAAGAATTTACTGAAATTAAATACCTCTGTATGGGCGGCTTAAAATAGTTCTCAAAGGATTGTGGCTGCATATTTTAAGGAGTTACCAATGAATAACGCTGAACTGCAACAACGTAAACAAGCTGTTTTTGCTCGTGGTGAAGGCAATGCCTACGGTATCTATGTCGCAAAAGCTAAAAATGCCGAACTGTGGGATGTCGAAGGTAAACGTTACATTGATTTTGGTAGTGGTATCGCGGTGGTGAATACCGGCCATAGCCATCCAAAAGTGGTTGCTGCAGTGAAAGCACAGCTGGATAACTTCAGCCACACTTGCATGACGGTAACGCCTTATGAATCTGCTGTAAAACTGGCGGAAAAACTAGTTAAAGCTGTTCCAGGCAACACCCCGAAAAAAGCCATGTTTGTCACTACTGGTGCGGAAGCAGTAGAAAACGCGGTGAAAATTGCCCGTTCTTACACTGGCCGTTCTGGTGTGATCGCCTTCAACGGCGGTTTCCACGGCCGTACCCTGCTGACCGTCGGTTTAACCGGTAAAGTGCAGCCATACAAAGCAGGTTTTGGCCCATTCCCGGCTGAAATTTATCATGTGGCTTACCCAAATGAACTGCTGGGTGTCTCAGAAGACGACAGCTTTGAAGCGCTGAATCAACTGTTCAAATGCGATATCGACCCTAATCGTGTTGCCGCAATCATCATTGAATGTGTGCAAGGCGAAGGCGGTTTCTATCCAGCCCCGGCTTCGTTCCTGCAAAAATTACGTGAACTGTGCGATCAAAAAGGCATCCTACTGATCTGTGACGAAATCCAGACTGGTTTTGCCCGTACTGGCCGTATGTTTGCCCATGATTACGCCGGCATCGAAGCTGACTTAGTGACCATGGCGAAAGGTCTGGGCGGTGGTTACCCAATTTCTGCCGTCGTAGGTAAAGCAGAAATTATGGATGCACCACAGCCTGGCGGCTTGGGCGGCACCTATGCCGGTTCACCATTGGGTTGCGCGGCTGGTTTGGCCGTATTCGATGCCATCGAAGAAGAAAAATTGTGTGATCGTGCACTGGCGATCGGTGAGCGCATGGTCAACCATCTGCGCGATATCAAAGCCGAACACCCTGCCATTGTAGGCGACATCCGTAATTTGGGTGCCATGATCGCGCTGGAATTGGTCAAAGACGGCGATATGAAAAAGCCTGATTCTGATCTGACCAAAGCCATCTGTGCCAAAGCGGCTGAAAAAGGCTTGATCCTGCTGTCATGCGGCACGCGTGCTAACGTGATCCGCTTCCTGCCACCATTGACGACCGAAATGGAAATTCTCGATGAAGGCATGGCACTGCTGAAAGCTGTTATCAAAGAACTGGTGTAACCGTTCCTAAAAAATCTCCTCCGTGTCCATAAGCAGAGCATCCGGCAATTGTCGGGTGCTTTTTTTATATTTAAAAAACCTCTCCCGGCGTCATACCAAACTGCGCGCGAAAAGCGGCAATAAACGAGGACGTAGAATCATAACCAGAAGCCAGCGCCACCGAGGTGACCGTTTCACCCGACTCCAGACGGCGTAATGCACTGAATAAACGTAGCCGTTGGCGCCAGATCCGAAATGACAATCCCGTTTGTTTCAGGAACAGTCGGCTGAGGGTTTTTTCTGAGGCGCCTAATAATTGCCCCCAGACAACTAAGGTTCGCTGATCATCCGGGTGTAGCTGTAATTCGTCACACAATCGCTTCAGCCGTTGATCAGTTGGCATTGGCAACGACCATTCTACGCTCTTAGCCGCCTGCAGTTGATCAAGCAGAACTTGCACTAACCGCCCTTGTTCGCCAGCAATGTCATATAACACCGGCAATGCACAAAACGTACAGATCAGTTCTCGTAACAACGGTGTCACTTCAAACACGTGACATCCTGCTGCCTCGTTGTCAAAACATGCGACGCTCGCCTCAATATAAAGCCCGCGCATTTCCACGCGATCAGAGGTGATCACTTGATGACGAACACCGTTAGGTATCCATACCGCCCACATCGGAGGCACCACATAACTGCCACTTTCGGTATACACCGTCAGCATGCCGCGGATCGCATAAGAGATCTGTATCCAATCATGCTGATGCCACACTGTTTGCGAATCACGAGCAACAGACTCATTTCTGGCATAAACAGGGCGTGGTAATTGTTCTATATCCGGAACGATCCGCTCTGTGCGGACGAGATGTCCTTTTATCGACATAAAATGACTTTTTATCGTTAGTTACGCATTACTGGACAGCTTAGAGTATGTCGGAAAGTATTAACACAGGAATTATATATGTTCAGTGGCTTATCACGTCTGCTCCCTGATCGCTTTACGCTGATGCTGATCAGCACAGTAACCCTAGCCAGTTTCTTGCCGTGTCAGGGCGATGCTGCCGTGATTTTTAATCAAATTGCCGATATCGCCATCGCACTGCTGTTTTTTCTGCATGGCGCCAAATTATCCCGCAGTGCGGTATTAGCGGGTATTACACACTGGCGTTTACATTTGCTGGTGATGAGCCTGACTTTTTTATTGTTTCCCATCATTGGCTTGTTACTGCAACCGCTACTGACACCGTTAGTGGGCCCAGTGATTTATCAAGGCATTCTGTATTTATGCTGTTTGCCTGCCACTGTTCAGTCTGCGATTGCATTTACCTCGATGGCAAAAGGCAATGTGCCCGCAGCGGTATGTAGCGCTTCAGCTTCCAGTTTATTGGGCATCTTCGTCACACCGATCTTGGTGAGTCTTGTTTTAGCTAAAGGAACGGGTAGCAGTGATCTGCATGGCATCAGTAAGATCTTACTGCAATTATTGCTGCCTTTTGTCAGCGGCCACCTGCTGCAACCGTGGATTGGCGGGTTTGTAACCAAACATAAGAAAGTGCTGGGTATTGTCGACCGTGGCTCGATCCTGTTGGTGGTGTATACAGCCTTCAGTGCGGCAGTGATAGAACATCTGTGGAGCAGTGTCCCCATGATGTCATTACTCGGTTTGTTTATTTCCTGTATTACTATTTTAGCGATCGCATTATTAGGCTCTCGCCTACTCAGCCGTCGTTTGGGTTTTTCAGTGCCAGACGAAATTACGATTGTGTTTTGTGGCTCGAAGAAAAGTTTGGTCAGTGGTGTGCCTATGGCCAAAGTATTGTTTGCCGGCGCACATCTTGGTCCGATCTTGTTGCCGATCATGCTGTTTCATCAAATTCAATTGATGGTTTGTGCAGTGCTGGCGCAACGTTACGCCAAACGAGTAACTGATTAATAAAAAGGGCGGCTCTCAATAAAAGTCGCCCTTTCCCATTTCATATTACTAACCGTCAGAATTTTGCGGTCGTGATCTGGAACGTTTTGAAACCACCGGAAAGATTACGTGCATTAAAACCATGGTTCGCCAATAAACGATAAGCCACATGGCCACGCAAACCAACCTGACAAGTGATCAAAATTTCTTTGTCTTTCGGTAATTCGGCTAATCGTTCGCGCAGTTGATCGACCGGAATATTTACCGCGCCCGGAATCGCACCGATATTGGTTAACTCGCCCGGATTACGCACATCTAACAAAAACTGTTCGGGTGAGATATTCAAAATATCCGCAGTGTGGCAAACACGTTCATCGCCTTTGATCACGTTCGCCGCCACCATCCCAGCCTGATTGATCACATCACGCGCCGAACCAAATGGCGGTGCATAAGTCAGCTCCAGGTGTTCCAGATCTTGTACTTTCAAACCGGCTCGCATGGCAACGGCTAATACATCGATCCGTTTATCTACGCCCTCTTTCCCGAACGCTTGCCCACCCAGAATTTGCCCAGTAACTGGATCAAAAATGAGTTTGAAGCTGACAGGAAATGCACCCGGATAATAACCGGCGTGGTTCCCCGGATGAACGTACACTTTTTCATAAGCTCGCCCTTGGCGGCGCAAACTCTTTTCACTATGGCCGGTGCTGGCAATAGCAAAATCAAAGATCTTACAAATCGCAGTGCCTTGTGTGCGCTGATATTTTTCGTCACGCCCCAGCATGTTATCGGCAGCAATACGCCCCTGACGATTAGCGGGGCCAGCCAGCGGGATCAACGCCGGTTGCTCGGTCACAAAATCCAGCGTTTCAACCGCATCACCGACCGCATAAATATCAGGGTCACTAGTACGCATACCTTCATCGACTTTGATACCACCGCGCGCACCCAGCTCAAGCCCGGCAGCTGATGCCAGCATGGTTTCTGGTTTCACACCAATCGCCAGAATCACTAGCCCGGTTGTTAATTTCTCGCCATTGCTTAACGTCAATTCCAGATATTCAGGCAGTTCCATTATTGCTGTTAGCCCTGTGTTCAAACGCAGATCTGTTTGTTTTTGTACCAGTACCTGATGCACGAAATTTGCCATCTCCAGATCAACGGGAGCCATTACTTGTTCAGACAACTCTAGCAACGTCACAGCAATACCGAGCTGATGCAGTGCTTCCACCATTTCCAAACCGATGAAACCACCACCCACTACCGTGGCATGCTGTAGCTTATTCTGGGAAACAGCAGCAAGAATGCGATCCATATCCGGAATGTTGCGTAAGCTGAAGGTATTAGCGCTATTGATACCGGGAATGGGTGGGCGAATTGGCGCGGCCCCAGGGCTCAATAATAATTTATCGTAAGACTCTTTATATTCCTCACCCGATAACACGTTTTTTACGGTGAGCACTTTTTGCTGACGATCAATCGCAACAACTTCAGAGAAAATACGAACTTCAACATTAAAGCGTGACTTAAAACTTTGCGGTGTTTGCAGTAATAAAGCATCACGTTGTGTAATATCACCGCTGACGTGATAAGGCAGGCCGCAATTCGCAAAAGAGATGAATTCGCCACGCTCTAGCATGATGATTTCAGCGTCTTCTGACAAGCGACGCGCTCGTGCCGCGGCAGAGGCACCGCCTGCTACGCCACCGACAATGATTATTTTTGTCATATTTGCTTCCCTTAAAAATCTATGGCATTAATTTAGCTTTATCTAATTTAGATAACAAGTATGTTTTCTCGGGTTGTGCTTTTAGTATTTTAAGCTATTCTTTAGTTCATCTACGCAGAACATTGTTTTATATGAATTTTTTAAGCGCTCCAATTGTAGACGACGATACAGATGCCGATGGTTGTTTCTTGCTGTGGAATTCAGCAACTCGCCAGTTAAAACTGGCAAATCCCCATGCTAATCATCCCGTTTCGTTATTCCCTAAGCCAGAAATGTACTGGCCCGATCAATTGCCGCCGCTTTCTGCTCAGCGACTTAATGCCATATTCAGTAAAAATCAGCCACAAACCATCAACATAGAACTGGATAACGTTTGCTGGCAACTTAATGTTACGCCAACTGAATCTTCACATTGGCTTATTTTTGCCAAACCGATGCGCAAAGTCGCCTCGACACAAGGGTTAGCCGTTCTTGAACTGGAAAAATCAGTGCAAGGGCTCTCCGGCCCTGAACGTAACCGTCAGTTACTGGAAACCATTCAATATTATTCCGGCTGCGACCGCCTGATTGTCTGGCAATTACAGCAACAAACACTATCGCCGATTTATAGCAGTAGTAATGAAGCTCTACCACGAAGCCAACCTGTCGATCGGCGCTATCAGCGTGCGCTGGATATCCGCCAGCAGCTGGGCTTTTCCGATGTGCATCATCAGCCTTTGCTTGTAGGCCAGAATTATTACAAAGAAAGCGGCATTTTGGCACGTTTGGATACGGCGATTCGGGTAGAACGGCAACTTTGTGGTGTACTGACGTTAGAATATCGACAGTTGCAAGACAGCTTTGCTCCTGAGTTATTCCAGCTGGCGCAAACTGCAGCAACGTTGCTCATGATAAATGAGTTTCCAGCGCCACAAACCTCTCCAGCCCCCAAAGCAATTACCCAACAAACATCTGATTGGCTACACCAATTTAATACGGAAATAGCTGCATTGCATGGTGCGGATTTCTTTGCCGAAGTTCAGGGGCTGTTGCAACAAAAAACCGGAGCCACACGTTGTCTGCTCGCTGTGCAATGCGCTGATTTACCCGGCTACATCCAGCCTTGCCCGACCAGTGATGGTCATCTGCCACCCGTGCTGGAATTCAGCCACAGCTTGCGTCAGCAATTATTGCAGTCCGGGCATATGATCTGGGATCAGGAATCGCTGCCCCACCAGCTGATGCAACATGAACAATGGTGTTTTGCGCTGGCCTTGAAGGATAACAAAAACAATCTCTCTGGGATAATTCTGCTGTTTTTCCGTGATTTGCCGGAACACTGGACCAACATCATGCAGGTGCTGGCACTAGTTCAGGTGCGAATACAAGCAGAGTTACACCATCAGTCATTAACGAGCCAACTGAAAACAGCTGAAGCGGCCTTTGATAACCGGCTGGCAATGTTGATCATCAACCATCGTGGCATTATCGAGCGGGTCAACTCAGCCTTTTGCAGTATTACCGGTTATAACGAAGCACAGGTGTTAAACAAACACTTCCGGCTACTTCGGCCACGTTATTACGGCGATGATTTCTTCGATACATTACTGACGGCACTGGAACAAGATAATTGCTGGCAAGGCGAAGAGCGGCTGGTTCGCAGCAGTGGCTTTTATTTCCCAGTGCACCTCAGAGTCAATGCCATTATGGAATATGGCGTGGTTCGCCACTATGTCTGTGCCTTTGAAGATTTGGCCGAACAACGCAGTACCGAAGCACAAATTGAGCGACTGGCTTATTCCGATGATTTAACCGGTTTACCGAACCGCAGATCGTTATTGGAAAAACTCGCCGAAACGGTGGAAAGTGCGCAACAAAGCCAAGAGATCAATGGCTTATTGCTGATTGATGTTGATAACTTCAAAAACATCAACGACTCGCTTGGCCATGCTTATGGCGATTTACTGCTGATTAAAATGGTTCAGCGCCTGCAGCAGCAATTCCCAAATTATTATCTGACTCGCATATCGTCCGACCAGTTGTTGTTAATTGCCGCATCACTTGGGCAAAGCGATGTTACCGCACGCATTCATTGCGAATTTATCGCCAATCAATTACTCGGTATATTCCAAACACCTTACATACTTAATGGCATCTCTTTACATGTCACTTGTACGTTAGGCATTACCTTGTTCGGTTCAGAATCAGAGCCCCTCGAATTATTAAAGCAGGTGGAAACCGCCTCGCATACCGCCAAACAGCATAACCGTGGCCAGTTTGCCTTTTTTACGGAAGACATGGCCGATGAAATCAGAAAGCGGCTTGAGTTGAATATCAAATTACGCAGCGCCCTCACCTCCGGTGAATTCCGTCTGCACTATCAGCCACAATATGAAACCGCGACTGGCAAGCTGATTGGTGCAGAAGCTTTGATCCGTTGGGAACATCAGGGAAAACTGATCCCCCCCGGTGAGTTTATTCCGGTCGCCGAAGAAACCAGCCTTATCAACGATATCGGCTGGTGGGTGCTGAAACAGGCCTGCGAACAATTTGTTTACTGGCAAGATAACGGGCTTCATTTGCCGGGCGTATCCGTCAACGTCAGTGCCCGCCAATATCATTGCCATGACTTCGTAACCCAAGTGGAATGGCTGCTGAAAAATACCAATATGCCAGCGGAAAAACTGATGCTGGAAATTACCGAGTCCGTCGTGCTGGAAAATCTGCAAGACACCATCGATAAAATGCAGCAACTGCGCCAGTTAGGGGTTAGTTTATCGATTGATGATTTTGGCACCGGCTATTCTTCACTGGCCTATCTGAAAACCTTGCCCGTCAATGAAGTGAAGTTAGATCGCTCATTTATCAACCGGCTGGCGGAAGACTATAAAGATCAGGCATTGGTTTCTTGTGTGGTTAATCTGGCCACCGTTTTAGGCTTTCGGGTATTGGCGGAAGGGGTTGAAACCGAGCAACAACTGGATGTGTTACGCACTCTGAACTGTGATTTTTTCCAAGGTTATCTGCGTAACAAGCCATTACCACAGCAGGAATTTACCCGATTGCTGGAACAGCTTAAACAAACGCAACTGTAATCTAAACTCCTATACCCAAAGTAATTGGAGTTACAGCAAGGCGACAAGTGAACGAATCCCCATGAGCATAGATAGGCTATGTGATTGGGGTGAGAGAACGCCGTCAACGACGCTGCAACTTCAAGTACGAAGGGTATATCTCTAAAACTCAAATTTGTAGAACAGATCAACCGCCTGATCCAGGCTGCTCACCGCCTGTAAATACAGCTGTGGCAACAGGAAATATTTCAATTTCACTTCACTGACAGCACTGTAAACGCCCACGCCATATTGCAGTTGTAAATCTTTTAACAGGTAAGCAGATAAATTCACTTTGGTGTCTGTTCCACTGCCGCTGGTATCAAACGCCGCATCTTTCAGGCCAAAGGTTGATGCTACATCCGACACGACACCGTTGGTCTGCCCTAACCCTGCGCCAATCATCATTGCCGCCATCGCTTCTTCCGTCGAACCATTGGTGGTTGCAGTAGAGCTGCGTCCACGCAACAGGTAAGACAATTTATCGGTGTCGGGTAATTCCGGCTCAGAGAAAACCTGCGCACTGATAGCATTGATCGGCGAGTTAATTTTCACCCCAACGGTGACACTGCTGTCTTCCATCGTCGATGGATCACGAATAGCTTCCGCCATAACATAAGGCTCCGTTACATCACCATTAAACATTAGCTTACCGCTGCGGATCACCAGATTCTGCCCATAAGCCTTAAAGCGGCCGTTGACCAGACGAATTTCACCTTGCGTCATCAGGTTCTGCCTTGGTTTCTGGCGAAAACGTAAGCCGCCGCCCAGCGCCGTTTTCAGGCCCATCGCACTAAACTGAACATCGGAGCCTAAGCTAAGATCAACATTCATAAAAAAAGGAAATGGTGCAGGGCGATCTTGTTGTTGCAGCGGCCGAACGACATGCACATCATCTGATAGTTCAATGCCATTTTCGGGCAGGCTTTTGATATCAATTCGGGCCCATGGCACAACAATATTGCCATTTAGTGAGACTTGCTCTGCATCAAATTGTAATTGCAGATCAGAATCGACTCTGCCGTTACCATAACCGGCAAAAGCCAGTTCCATTTCCTTACCACGTAAGGACAACACGCCTGAAGGCACACCACCGGGCCAGCGGGTATGGCCTGTCAAGGTGGCAGATCCCTTGCCAGCGAGCAGGCTGGCATTCAATTCAGCTTGATCGCCATTAATCGCTAATGTGCCATTGATCTGGCGTAGGCTTAGCATTTCCGTTTCCGTATCCACTTCACCATCTTTCAGCCGAGCCTGACCGTAAAATAATGGTGCATCGAGTGTACCGGCCAGTCGGCCGTCGATATCGACGGTGCCTTTTGTGCTGTGCAAGGCATCGATCAGCGGAGCCACACCATACAACTGCAAATTTGTCAGATTCACAGTGCCACTGAGTTGCCGGCGTTTTAACGGATCAGCTACTTGAGCTGTCACGTTAATATTTCCAAGCATTTCAGAATCGAGCACAAACTTCATTTGCGCTGATTTTGACGTCACATCAACTTGCAGCAACAGATCCCGATAGGGTGTGTGGATTTGATCAGTGATCAATTCACCTTGTTGGCTGTGCAAGGTTACCGACAGATCCGGAGAATGAGCGTTCCACCCTAAAACACCATTGGCTTGTAAAGCACTCTGCCAGTCTAACGCATCAGGAAACCAAGGCTTAAGGCGTTGCGTATCAAACTCGGCCAGCGTAAATGGGATTTTGCCGCGAGATGCTGACATCGTTGAGTCGGCAAAACAAAGTTGCGACGACGACGAACTCCAGCAATGCGATTTGAAGCTGAAGGAACTATTTTTCCACTGCAAAGCAACGGGAGAACGAAGCGTCCATTCGCCCAATAAGCCGCCGATGACACCCTCTTTAAATTGCCCTTGCCAGCTATTTTTTTGCCAACCGCCGGTCAGAAAAACACTGCCATTTAGCTGTTTACCACTGGCAGCTAGTTTTAGCTGATGTTGCCGAACATCGCCATTCACGGAAAGCGCGACATTTTGTAAGCGTGTACCATTAATATTCCAGCGATTGGCGTGTAGCTGTAGTTGCCCCGGTAGACTTTGGTTGAGTGTGGCATGCCCCGTTACTTCAAGATCACGGATAAGTTGCCCCGGCATGACCATCCGTGCCGCAGCCAATCGCAACGCTAAGACGGGCGCTTTCGCTGGGCCATTCAGACGAAAATCACCATCGACACCGCCATCCCATTGTGAGTTAATCGCGGATAGTTTTTGCGCACGCAGTTTACCGGCTAATGACCACTGTTTGTCTAATTTACCGTTTAGCGTCAAAGTATTTGGGCCATTTTCAATCGCTATTTGTTGGAATTGCCAATTGCCCTGCTCATCACCACGAATAGCACCTTGAGTTGTTAATGGAAAACCATTCCATTTACCTTTCAAATCGATATTCGATACATTGCCTTGCCAATGATCATCCTGCCAATGCAATTCCTGTTTTAGTCCACCTGAAACACTCGCTTTGGTATCTGGTAACCAGCGGTTGACTTCCGGTAATTGCAGCTGCGATTGTCCCTGCCAGTGCAATCCTTTTTGCCAACTTAACTGACCCGCCACTTCCAGTTGATTCACACCATCACCCAGTTGCAGCCGCTGCAATTCCAGTTTTTCGGTTGTGCCTCGCAACGCTAACTGCAAACGGGTTGACGGTAAATCAAGCCATTTACCCTTACTTTCCAGATTGAACTGGTAGTTCGTTAATGACCCATGTAAATCAAGTTTGCCTTTTTCTACCGATAAGCCAGCTAATGATGCGGGTAATGGCAATTGTAACCAGTCGCCCGTCAGCTCAAAGGGTAAATGGTCCGTCAGTGGTTTCAGTTTGCCTTGTAACTGGAGCTTTTCTTTTCCGTCCAGCCCAGCATTAAACGTTAATTGCTGCAAATCACCTTTTATTGCAAGAGTAAGCACTCGTGCTGTTTCCGGCGATATAACGGGTAAAGCAGCCTGCGCTTTTAAGGTGGCGTCCAACAAATAGTGTTGAATAAAAGTCATCTTGCCGGATAGTTCAACGCTACGCTTTTCTTGTTTAACTGCTAGTTTCTGCACTGTCAGCGCGGTACCATCAAAACGTGCCTGCAAGCCGATATCTAACAGACCAGTATCAAAATCTTGCTGGTGGTAGCGCCCATTTTTTAAGTCTAATTGCGCCAAATTAATATCAAATGGCACAAACACTTCCGGTAATTCTGAGCCTGTCGCTTTAGTTTTTTCTGTTTTAGCAGACGGCTTTGCAGGTACGCTTGGTTTTAACCACACATCGACAGTTTCTGATTGCGAAGAGTTAATAGTAATGCGATGCGCCTGCCATTCCGCCGCAGTCGCCAACTGTTGAAGTTTGACTCTAACCACCGGATCATCATAGGTAAAATCTGATAATTGCAGTTGATGTAATACAATAGGCAGCTGCGTTGCAATATAGGCATTGGGAGCCACAACTGTTGGTGTTGCCGCAGGCTCAACAACATCCCGACGAGTAACAGTCAAACCATCGACTATCAGTGAATTAATCTCAACCTCGCCGGCCAGCAAAGAGGCCAGTTTCCATTGTGCTGACCTTGTTTTAGCGAAACGGTGACTTCTTTGTTTTGCCATTGCAAATCATGCACTTGCCAACCATCAGCCAGAGAACCTGCAACTAACTCGCCTTTCAGACCCGGTACGACTCGGACTAACTGATTCCATACCAATTGGCTGCCAAATGCAGAGAAAAGCAGAAAAAATACGATCGCTACTAAGAAGGCCATCAACAAGATGGAAGAAGCAACCCAGCGTCGACTTCTCAGACTCATAACTCAGGCCCCAATGCAAAATGTAACCGGAATGGCACCTGTTGCTCTGATACACCAAAAGCTAAATCAAATCGTAATTGTCCAACCGGAGTTAACCAACGTCCACCCACACCAGTCCCAATTTTCCAAGGATCTTTGTAGTCATTCGTTGCGGTACCCGCATCAACAAAAGTCGCTATTCGCCACTTCGGTGCGATCTGATAGTTATATTCCAGACTCCCCGCACTGACATTCAACGCACCGGAAAGCTTACCGGAAGAGTCCAATGGCGAGATACTGTCATAACCAAAACCACGTACCGTTTGATCCCCCCCCGTAAAAAAACGCTGCGATGCCGGGATCTCATTCAGGTTTCCCCATAACAAAGCACCTTGTTCAGCGCGGAAGATGAAGCGATGTTTACTGGCATAAGTCCGTAGCCATTTGGTGCGCCCCCACACTTTCACAAAACGCGTATCTGAACCCCAGGTAGGATCAGAAAACATCACAGAAACAGTCTGCTGATCGCCCCAATACGGATCTATCCCGCCCTGACTGCGGACGCGGGTAATGGAAGCGCCGGGCATGAATAACAAACTATTGCCGGTATCTTCACCTTGTTCATATTTTTCATACGCCGTCTTAAAAAAATAATCTCGTTGCCATCGTCCCAGCAACGTTGTCCAGTAATGTAACCCCGTCTCAATTTTCTGCGAGCGAGTATCTGCCTGATCCACATTGGCATAGGTGGTCTGCAGCTGATAATAATCATCAATCGGATTTTTATTGGGAATGCGGTAGCTGAAATCAACAGTTTGTGTGGTTTGTGCCACCTTGATCTGTGAGGAAAAACGGTGCCCGTCATCATTTACCCACGGACGTTCCCAGTTCCACTGTACCCGAGGGCCTTCATCGGTCGAAAAGCCGATACCCGTTTCCATTTGATTCGGCTTTTTCTTCTCTAAATGCACGATTACCGGGATCACAAAATCGCTGCTGTCTGTCATTTGCGGGTGAACATCGACCACCTGAAAATAGCGGGTTTGCGATAATGCTTGGCTGAGTTCGGCCAATTTCCGCGTATCGTAAAAATCGCCTTGTTTAAAATGAAACAACGGCTGGATCACACTCGTTTGTGCAATACCATCCACCGTAATCGCACCAAAACGATAGCGGTGGCCGCTGTTGAAAATGATATGAATATCAGCCGCCCGATCATTGGGATAGAGTTGAACGTCAGCTTTTTCCATCTTGGCATCAAAATAGCCGTGGGTAGCCGCCAGTGTTTTTAACCGACGTTTGATATTTTCATATTTACCGTGATGCATCGCATCGCCAATACTTAAATCCATCGACGATAAAATCTTCAGGAAGTCAGCATCTTTCTGAGCATCACCTTCTAATTCGACCTGAAGTTGACGAACTAACACCGGCTTGCCTGCTTCAATTTGTATTTGAAGGCTATTACTTTTTTCTGACGGGTAAGTGAAATTGATCCGCGGGGAATAATAACCAATTGCCTGCATAGCTTGTCGGACTGCCAGCTCAATTTTCTTAGCCCGGCCTTCGGCTTTCTGGCTATCAATGGCGGGTAATGCCGCAAGATAATAACGCACATTATTCAGTGATTCGCCTTTAACGCCGCGAATATCATAGACAACGGGCTTCGCCAACGCAGCCGAAATACAGCCCAAAAACAGACTGCCAGCAATCAGGTAATTTCGGTATTTTTTATATTTAAACGAATCTCCACTCATTCCCGTGCACCATAAGGGTAGATTTGTTAATACACTGTAACACCTTCAATCCTATCACAGCACTGCTTCGGATGAGTCAGAAAAAGGCATATGTTTCAATTCTATTACTTGGATTTTATGAAATTTGGGACTAACCTAGCAGAGCATATTCTCAGGGCGGGGTGAAAGTCCCCACCGGCGGTATACAGTCAGGAATGGTTCTCGACTGAAAGCCCGCGAGCGGTTAAAACGACATGTCGTTTTGATGTCAGCAGATCCAGTGTAATTCTGGAGCCGACGGTTATAGTCCGGATGAAAGAGAATACAAGCCTCCGCGTCTCGCGGAGGCTCTGTTATTCCATGCCCTGATTCTGGTAACAATACATAGGAGTATTACCATGAATCAGTCTTTACTGACCCCGTTTGGCAACCCGTTTCAACGCGTAGAACGCGCTTTGACTGCATTGCAGCAAGGCCATGGCGTATTAGTCGTTGATGACGAAGATCGTGAAAATGAAGGCGATCTGATCTTTTCCGCTGAAAAAATGACCCCGCAACAGATGGCACTGATGATCCGCGAATGTTCCGGCATTGTGTGTTTATGTCTGACGGAAGAGCGTGTGCGCCAGCTAGCCTTGCCAATGATGGTGGAACATAACACCAGCGCTTATCAAACAGGTTTCACCGTCACTATTGAAGCAGCTCGCGGTGTCACTACCGGTGTTTCAGCCCAAGATCGCATCACGACCATTCGAGCCGCTACTGCCGATGGTGCCGTTGCAGCTGATTTGCATCGCCCTGGGCATGTCTTCCCTCTGCGTGCCCGTGCTGGCGGTGTCTTAACCCGCCGTGGTCATACCGAAGCGACTGTCGATTTGATGAAACTTGCGGGCTTAAAACCGTATGGGGTTTTGTGCGAGTTACAGAATGAAGACGGTTCAATGGCGCGTTTACCAGAGATTGTAAAATTTGCCAATAAACACGATATGCCAGTGTTGTGTATCGAAGATTTGGTCGCTTATCTGACTGAAAACGCAAAAGAAGCGGGTTAATCGTTTTTTGCTGAAAGAGTAATCGATGGAAATAAAAAAGGTCGCTCATAACACAGCGGCCTTTTTTCATTTATTGGCTATTAACTATTGATGATTAACGCATGTCACGTAATGCCTGAATACGTTTTTCCAATGGTGGATGGCTCATGAATAACTCAGTCATTGCCGTTTTACCATTGATACCAAATGCCATCATAGTGCCATCCAGTTGCGATTCATGACCTCGCGCCAGTCGTTCCAAGGCGGCAATCATCTTTTCTTTACCGACTAATTTTGCTGAACCGGCATCGGCACGGAACTCACGTTGACGAGAGAACCACATCACAATGACGGATGCCAACATACCGAACACCAGCTCCAGCACCATGGAGATAGCAAAATAAGCCATACCACCGCCGAAACTGGACTCTTCATTATCCGAGCGGGATACATTACTGATAAGACCAGCCAGCAAACGCGACAGATAAATAACGAAGGTGTTTACTACCCCCTGAATTAACGTCAGTGTGACCATGTCGCCATTTGCAACGTGGCTAATTTCATGCGCCAAAACGGCTTCAGCTTCGTCACGGCTCATGCTGTAAAGTAAACCAGAGCTGACCGCTACTAAGGCTTCATTACGGTTAGCGCCCGTCGCGAATGCATTCATATCTGGTGCGTCATAAATACCCACCTCCGGCATACCGATACCGGCTTGTTCCGCCTGACGTTTAACTGTATTCACCAACCAGTATTCAACTTCATTGCGTGGTTGTTCAATAGGCTGAATACCATAGGCGCGTTTGGCCATCCATTTTGACATCAGCAGAGAAATAATTGAGCCGCCGAAACCAAACACCATCGCCATCAGCAATAAACCGGATGAACCGCGGGTGTTGATACCAAAAAAACTACTCAACAGACTCAATACAATTGACAGTACCAGCATCACTGCCAGGTTTGTCGCAAGAAACAGCACAATGCGTTTCATTTCAGCTCCTTTCAACGTGCGTTAATGTGCATACGCACACAACCTGATCATAGGGGTGCCAACAGGAATTTCAAGTAAATGAAATGTAAGAAATACAATGCGTATTTTTCGGATAAACCGAGGTATTTATAAAAACACCTCGGTTATACGCATAAGATCACAAAAGAGAAGAGATATCGAGGTACTGCCCGAGATTATGCTCATAAGGCTTATTGATGTAAGGAATTTCGCCCAGAAACGGCGCTGGTAATAAGCTCTTTAATGTTTCGAGATTAGATTGGTAGTGGCTCATGGCCGGATTAATACGATTCATGCACCAACCTGCTAGTGACAACATGTCATGATGGATCGCTTCTTGTGTTAACACAGCATGGTTAATACAACCTAACCGTGCACCAACCACCATGATCACTGGCAGGTTTTCATATTTAACCCAGTCAGAAAGAAAATGCCCATGACCGATCGGAACACGCCAGCCGCCTGCACCTTCGACAAAAATAATATCCGCGTTGGTTTTTTGTTGCAGATAAGCAAGCCCTTCCGACAACACATCTAACTTAATGGTCGTACCTGACTCTTCTGCAGCAATGTGAGGGGAAGAAAACGCTTCGAAAGAATAACCCACCACCTGATCATAACTTAATTGCAAAGAGCTGTTCTTTTGCAATAACAAGACATCCTGATTGCACAGGCCATCTTCCATGATCTCACAACCGGCGGCGACCGGCTTGTACGCAACGGCTTTTAAACCCTGAGCGGCTGCCGCATGTAATAAAGCCAATGTACTCGTTGTTTTACCTACATCGGTATCAGTGCCGGTAACAAAAAAAGTTTTGCTCATCGATGTAAAACTCCGTAACACACGTTATAGGTGACTGGAAGCAGTCCCGTGGGTAACCGGTATCGTTCATATGCCTGCTGCAAGCACTGCAATTTCTGTCTGGTTAATAATCCCTGACTGCGCTGACCATTAACCTGACTCGCACCAATCCGCTTCAAACTCTGCAAGATGGCATTCACATCTGCGTAATACATAACATGGCGTTGTACCTGCCAGCTTTTACATTGTATTTCCGCTTGCTGTAACACTGAACGAAGCTCCAGCTCCTCCATGAACTGATTAACATGCTCATGGTCATCCACTGCCATCCATGCTTCCCGTAGCTCAAATAAACTTCCCGAATTAAGCGTAGCAAACAGCGCGTAACCCTGTGACGTTAATACCCTTTTTATTTCCCTGAAAGCTTGCGCTGGATCATGGCACCACTGTAACGCCAAACTGGAAAACACCAGATCTAACGACTCACTGCGCAGCGGTAAGGCTTCTGCGTCACCACAAACATAGCCTTGAGCTCTATCACGCAAGGAAGCCTGTTTCAGCATGCCGGGTGAAATATCTAACGCCAGCAGGTAGTTACATAATTGTTGCAAATCAGGCAAAAAAAAGCCGGAGCCACATCCCAGATCGAGACCATTCCCATATTTTTTATCAGGAATAAGACTCAATAGATTACGACCAACTTCTTTTTGTAACAAGGCATATTGATCATACGATTGCGCTGCTTTGCTAAAACGCTGTGCCACCGCCTGTTTATCTACCGGTTCAAGCATCTGTCACACACTCTTTTAACTCGTTAAGCAGAAGGGATATATCCGATGGCTGATGTGCGGCAGTTAGCGTAATACGCAACC
>NZ_OY782757.1:2842500-2877500 GCF_963678185.1 uncultured Tolumonas sp. | reverse complement strand
ATTGCACATGTCACCAGCATTGTTCTTTATATGCTCGCGATTCGCTTTAATCGCACATCAGCATTCAAACCCATTGCGACATTGATCTGGATCGATCTATTAGGGCATGCACTGATCTCTAGTGAAGTATTAGGTTGGCAAAGCGGATTCCATTTGTATTTATTGCTGCTGATCCCGATTACCTTTCTTTATGGCATCAAACCACAAACCAAACGAATTCTTCTAGCAGAGATTGCCATCGTACTTTATCTACTGTTGGATTATCACTTGTATGATAAACCGGCCATGATCGAGTTATCCCCGATGTTATCGATGTTGATTCGTTATCTGAATGCAATCGTTTGTTTTGGCTGCTTGAGCTATCAACTTCATTTTTATTCTACTTGTTTACAAGAAAGTGGACATCAGCCCATTGATAAGCCGGATACCGATAGATTAACTGGCTTACAGAATCGGGAAGCTATTCTGTCAAAAATTGATGAGATATTTTCTTCGTCTGCATTAAATAGACAGCATATGTCGTTAATTATTGCAGACATTGATTATTTCAAAATGATTAACGAACAGTATGGTCATAATATCGGTGATGCCGCGTTAGTTTACGTCGCTCAGATATTACATGACTCCATTCGTCACAATGATCGGGCCTCACGTTGGGGGGGCGGCGAATTTTTACTGCTGTTACCTGGTGGACCATTAAAATCGGCAGAACAAATTGCAGAGCGAGTACAAAGCAAACTGCATCAATTGCCGTTGCATAAAAATGGTAAAACAATCACGATTTCCATGACCTTTGGTGTTGCTGAATTATTGCCCGGGGAAGACTTCAATCAATGCCTTATCCGTGCAGATATGGCATTACGTAATGGTAAAGCTCTCGGTAGAAATCGTATCGAATTAGCGCCTACAGACGTTCCTGCAACTACATCGGCATAATGCCGATGTAGTTTTAGTTTTTGTATTCTATTCATTCCATTTCCGATCGTTTATTAATCATTTATTCCTTTCTTTTATCTAGACAATCTTCCTTTTTTAGATTTAAAGAACACTAAATCTGCAAAAATAGGTCGTTTTGTAGTAAATTCACTCCAATATCCAGATATAGCACTTCTTGCCTTCGGCTTTCCTGCCTATGGAGTGTATTTCTGTGTCTGGATATTTATGCACCTTTAGTGGTGCCACATGGAAGAACGCAATGGACCGGATGTCTATAAGATCCATCTACTTAGGAATAAAACCATAATGAAAATGAATAAACTGACAGCCATGATTCTGATCAGTATGTTAGTGGGTATTCTCACCGGTCATCTGTACCGCTCAAATGTGACAGATCCCGCTGCTGTGACTGAGTTTGCATCCAATATTTCCATATTGACTGACATTTTTTTACGTCTGATCAAGATGATTATTGCACCATTAGTGTTTTCTACGCTGGTCGTGGGCATTGCTAAAATGGGCGATAGTCAAACCGTAGGTCGTGTGGGTATTAAAGCGATGGCTTGGTTCATGACCGCATCGCTGGTATCGCTCGCATTAGGTTTGGTCATGGTTAACTTGCTCAAACCTGGTGTGGGTTTGAACTTACCACTGCCTGATCTAGCAGCCAAATCAGGTATCAGCGCAACAGCGATTACACTGAAAGATTTTGTCACTCATGCCATTCCAAAAAGTGTGGTAGAGGCGATGGCCAACAATGAGATCCTACAATTAGTGATCTTCTCGTTGTTTTTTGGTGTTGCCGCAGCCGGTCTGGGCGATAAAGCGAAACCAGTGGTCAATGTGATGGAAAGTATTGCTAACATCATGTTGAAAGTAACTGGTTATGTCATGAATTTTGCACCATTTGCCGTTTTTGGTGCTATTACTGCGTTGATTGCGAAACAAGGTTTAGGAATTTTGCTGACGTATGGCACGTTCGTTGGTGAAGTATATGGCTCCATCCTGATCTTATGGGCCTTGTTATTACTGATGGGCAGTCTATTCCTGGGCCGTCGAGTTTTAGGTTTACCGAAATTCATCCGTGAACCGATTTTACTGGCCTTTTCTACTGCCAGTTCAGAAGCTGCTTATCCAAAGACATTACAGGGCTTAAAACGCTTCGGCTGTTCAGAAAAAATTTCCAGTTTTGTCTTGCCGGTGGGTTATTCATTTAACCTTGACGGCTCAATGATGTATTGCACATTCGCCACTATGTTTATTGCCCAAGCTTACGGTATGGAAATTAGCATTTCGCAGCAGATCACTATGTTATTGTTGCTGATGGTAACTTCGAAAGGTATGGCTGGCGTGCCACGAGCATCATTAGTAGTTATCGCGGCAGCCATGGCACAGTTCCATATTCCTGAAGCAGGTTTATTGCTGCTCTTAGGTGTGGATCATTTCCTGGATATGGCGCGTTCCGCCACTAACGTCATGGGTAATGCGATTGCTTCTTCTGTGGTTGCAAAACTGGAAGGTGAATTGACCGAGCCAACCGATAATGATGAAGATTTGCTGGGTGATGCGGTTTTGGTAAAAGAGTAATTTAACCAATATTCATTACTACGCCCAATAAAAAGCCCGCAACTGCGGGCTTTTTATTTAAACATTACTCAACGTTTTGGATCTGCTCTCGCATCTGCTCAATCAATACTTTCAGCTCTACCGCAGCCTGAGTAACTTCTGCATTAATTGATTTGGATGCCAGCGTGTTCGATTCACGGTTGAATTCCTGCATCATGAAATCCAGACGACGACCACAGGCCCCACCTTTGCTGATGATTTTGCGGGTTTCGGTGACGTGCATATCCAGACGATCCAGCTCTTCAGCCACATCAATCTTTTGTGCCAGCATTACAATTTCTTGCTCTACGCGGGTCGCTTCCAGTTCAACCTTGGCTTCAGCCAGACGGTCTAACAAACGTTGACGCTGCCAGTTCAGAATCGCCGGCATATGGTCACGCACTTTCGCCGCCTCAACAGCAACACCTTCCAGACGTTGTTCCAGCAGGGCTTTCAGTTTGTCACCTTCAGAACAACGCGCGGCGATGAACTCTTTGAATACTTCATCAAATGCCGCGAGCAGCGTGACATTGAGCGCATCCATGTCTTGCTCTTCGCCTTCCATTACACCCGGCCAGCGTAAAATATCAACCGGATTCAGCTGCCCCTGCCCGGCACGGTCAATGACCCACAACGCATTATCAATCAGCTGTTCCGCCAGCACTTCATTGATTTGCAGCTGGCCTTGGCTAACCTGACTTTCAAAACGCAGATTACATTCAATTTTGCCGCGCTCTAAACCCTGACGGAAACGCTCACGCAATACCGCCTCCAGATTGCGGAACGATTCCGGCAAGCGGAAGTAGGTTTCCAGATAACGTTGATTAACGGAGCGGATTTCCCAGACTGCCGTTCCCCAGTCACCTTTGAATTCTTTGCGGGCGTAACCGGTCATACTATGGATCATGGCGTGCTCTTTAATTGGCATGAAATTAGGCCGATTATACTCATCCCGCACTACGGCGTCAGTAGCCATGCAATGAAGTCATAGATCACGTATAATTCATGGCAATTTAATCAGCCAGGAATCATCATGCGCCCAAGCGGAAGAACGCCGGAACAACTACGCCCTATCACTATTACCCGTCAATTTACCTGTCACGCCGAAGGCTCGGTATTGGTTGAGTTTGGCCGTACCAAAGTGCTGTGCACCGCAACGGTAACCGAAGGTGTGCCTCGTTTTCTGAAAGGGAAAGGTCAGGGTTGGGTCACTGCCGAATATGGCATGTTGCCGCGTTCCACCCACTCGCGCATGCACCGTGAAGCAGCTTCTGGCAAACAAGGTGGCCGGACTCTGGAAATTCAACGCCTGATCGCACGTTCACTGCGTGCCGCCGTTGACCTAAAACAGCTCGGTGAAAATACCATTACCGTGGATTGCGATGTGTTGCAGGCCGATGGTGGCACACGTACTGCGTCAATTACCGGTGCTTGTGTGGCATTAGTGGATGCGTTGAACTGGTTACAAGCCAAAGGCACGCTGAAAACTAACCCGCTGAATTTTATGGTGGCGGCGGTATCTGTTGGTATTTATGGCGACGTTCCGGTTTGCGATCTGGATTATGACGAAGATTCCAGCGCCGAAACTGACATGAATCTGGTGATGACTGAAACCGGCAAACTGATCGAAGTACAAGGCACTGCCGAAGGTGCGCCGTTCTCGCAAGAAGAGCTGATGCAATTACTGGAACTGGGTAAACAAGGTATTCAGCAGATCATTTCGCAACAACATCAGGCATTAGCTTAATTTAACGTTTTAAGTGACAAGGAATGACATCACGATGAAGGCATATCAGCGCGAGTTTATTGAATTTGCCCTGGAAAAAAAGGTACTGAAATTTGGCGAGTTCACCCTGAAATCAGGTCGGAAAAGCCCATATTTTTTCAATGCCGGTTTGTTTAATTCTGGCCGTGATCTGGCAAAACTAGGTCGTTATTATGCCGCAGCCTTGGTTGATAGCGCGATCAACTATGACGTACTGTTTGGACCAGCGTATAAAGGTATCCCGATTGCTTCTGCGACCGCTGTGCAATTAGCTGAATTGCATGATCAGGATGTGCCTTGGTGCTTTAACCGCAAAGAAGCCAAAGATCACGGCGAAGGCGGCAATCTGGTCGGCAGCCCGTTAAAAGGCCGCATCATGCTGGTTGATGATGTGATCACCGCAGGCACCGCTATTCGTGAATCGATGGATCTGATCCATGCGAATGGGGCGGAACTGGCCGGTGTCTTGATTGCATTGGATCGTCAGGAAAAAGGCAAAGGTGAACTGTCCGCGATTCAGGAAGTGCAACGTGATTACAATGCACCCGTCATTGCGATCATCACGCTGGGAGATCTGATTAGTTACTTGGAAACCCAGCCTGAAATGGCCGTGTATTTAGAAAAAGTAAAAGAGTATCGCGCCAGTTATGGCGTTTAGTGCTTAAAAATACGGGCTGGTTACGACTGGCCTGTATCTCTCATGCAAAAATCACATGCCCAGCCATTTCATTAACATCAGAATAAAATCGACCATCTGACATTCCTCCTGTATTTGCAATACATAACCTGTCGAAAACTATACAAATTATGACATAAAGAAGAGTGAGCAATCACTCTTCTTTACACTTGCACCAGCAGGAAATTAGTGGCGGCCAGACGAGCCAAACCCACCTTCACCGCGTTCGGACGAATCAAACTCATCAACGATGGTAAAACTCGCCTGCACGACCGGCATAAAGACTAATTGTGCAATGCGCTCACCTGGCTGAATGGTAAACGTGGTATTACCGCGATTCCATACCGACACCATCAACTGACCCTGGTAGTCAGAATCGATCAGACCAACCAGATTCCCCAAAACAATACCGTGTTTATGACCTAAACCGGAACGCGGCAGAATGGTGGCACACAGGCCCGGATCCGCGATATGGATCGCCAGACCGGTTGGGATCAATTTGGTATCGCCAGGTACCAGTTCGACTGATTCATCGAGACAAGCGCGCAGATCTAAACCGGCAGAACCGGGAGTTGCGTATTCAGGTAATGGAAATTCGTTGCCGATGCGAGCATCGAGGATCTTAAGTTCAATCTGTTTCATGTTGATAGCGCTGTATAATGAGTGAAATGAGTTGTTGAGCCACTTGTTGTTTGCTCGCCAGTGGCAGTTCTTGCTGTGCGTTTTGCCAAAACACGGTTAAGGCATTCTGATCGGCATTAAAGCCCTGCTCGGCGCGGCTGACATCGTTTGCGGCAATCATATCTAACCCCTTACGTTGCAGTTTATCCAGCGCATAACGGGCCACATCCTGCGTTTCGGCGGCGAAGCCTACCACAAACGGTTTATCGGCGCGCGCTGCAACACCAGCAATAATGTCCGGATTTTTGACTAGCTGGAGGGTCAGCGTATCGCTATCATCCTGTTTCTTCATTTTGTGCGCGGCCACCGATTCCATCCGGTAATCCGCTACCGCGGCACAACCGATAAAAATCGAATGATCAGCCACTTGCGCGTCAACCGCCGCCTGCATCTCCAGTGCACTTTCCACATCAATACGCACCACACCTTTCGGTGTTGCCAGATTGACCGGCCCGGCAATCAGCGTGACTTTCGCCCCCATTGCCGCAGCGGCTTCCGCCAACGCAAACCCCATCTTGCCGGAGCTGTGATTACTGATATACCGCACCGGATCAATCGCCTCGCGAGTCGGCCCTGCAGTAATCAGAAAAGAGAGCTTGCTATGCGGTACAGGGTGGAAAAATTTCACTACCTCAGCCACGATATCCAGCGGATCTAACATCCGCCCCGGGCCAACATCGCCACAGGCCTGACTGCCGATACCCGGCCCCCAGATCTGCACACCGCGTTGCGCCAGCACATGCAAATTATTTTGTGTGGCGGCATGCAGATACATTTGCATATTCATCGCCGGTGCAATCGCTAATGGCGCAGGGCTAGCCAGACACAGCGTGGTCAGTAACTCATCCCCCATTCCGGTAGTCAGGCGGGAAATAACATTTGCCGTGGCCGGCGCAACCAGCACCAGATCGGCCCATTTCGCCAGCTCAATATGCCCCATCCCCGCTTCCGCTTGCGGATCAAACATACTGTTCGCCACGATATGGCCAGATACCGCCTGTAAGGTCAGCGGTGTAATAAATTCTTTCGCGGCATCGGTCATTACAACCCGAACTTCTGCGCCTTGTTCACGCAGACGACGTATGATCTCAGCCGCTTTATATGCGGCGATCCCGCCAGTCACGCCCAGCAGGATCCGTTTATTTTGCAATTGCATCAGCATTCACCCCAGATCCATAAAAACTGGCCAAGATAGTACACAATGCCTGTCGGTGTTCACAGGCATTTACCACCATTAACATCGCTTAAAGTACACTTTTCTGCATAAAAAATAGGGAAATGCATGGCGATCTGTGACTGGCCGGAAAACGAACGACCTCGCGAAAAATTGCTGCAACGCGGAGCCAATGCACTCAGTGATGCGGAATTATTAGCCATTTTTTTGCGTACCGGCGTGGCAGGTTGTAATGCCATTGAGCTGGCCAGAAAGCTGCTGCAGGAGTTTGGTTCGCTGCGCGCACTGCTCGGTGCAGAACAAACTCAGTTTTGTCAGGCACATGGCCTGGGGCCAGCCAAATATGTGCAACTACAAGCTGTGCTGGAGATGAGTAATCGCTACCTGAATGAATGTCTGCAACGTGGTGATGCGTTAACCAGCCCGTTGTTAGTACGCCGTTATTTACAAGCCCAGTTACGCGATCGACCACGCGAAGTATTTGCCATGTTGTTGCTGGATAATCAGCATCGGGTCCTACAGTTTTGCGAATTATTTTTTGGCACGATCGATGCCGCCAGTGTTTATCCGCGGGAAATCGTACAAGCGGTGTTAAAACATAATGCTGCAGCTGTCATTCTCTGTCATAATCATCCATCAGGCGTAGCCGAACCAAGTCACGCCGATCGCCATATCACTGAGCGCATTTGCGCCGCTTTGCGTCTGATCGACGTGCGAGTGCTAGATCACTTTGTGATAGGAGATGGGGACCCCGTCTCCTTTGCCGAACGCGGATGGTTATAAAACGAACCTGACAAGGGCATTTTGCTTGATCTTGTCGGGGCGATGCTGTATAAAATGCCGCCTTCTATCTATGTGCTCTGCTATACGGCAGCGGGGCAACAGAAAATGCGCGAGCAGAAGTAAGATTTTTGGAGAGACAACATGTCTAGAGTGTGTCAAGTAACCGGTAAGCGTCCAATCGTGGGGAACAACCGTTCTCACGCTAAAAACGCGACCCGTCGCCGTTTCCTGCCTAACCTGCAATCTCACCGTTTCTGGGTTGAAGGCGAGAAGCGTTTTGTTACCCTGCGTTTAACACCGAAGGGTATGCGTATTATCGACAAGCTGGGTATCGAAGCTGTTTTAGCTGATATCCGTGCTCGTGGCGAACAAGTGTAAGGAGATAAATCATGGCTAAAGGTGCTCGCGAAAAAATTCGTCTGAACTCCAGCGCCGGTACTGGTCACTTCTACACTACGACCAAGAACAAGCGCACCATGCCTGAGAAAATGGAGATCAAAAAATTTGATCCTGTTGTTCGTCAGCATGTAATTTACAAAGAAGGCAAGATCAAGTAATTGGTCTGGCGTTCTGAAAAACCCGGTCTTGTGCCGGGTTTTTTGTTATCAGCCTGTCGTCGTATGATGCCGATTGGTGAATAAATTTTGCAGTTACTTGATTGATAAGAGTAGCTTGATAGTAGTTACTTGATAGGAGCGCATTATGGCTGCTGCAGGTACCCTGTTTATTATTTCCTCGCCCAGCGGCGCAGGAAAATCCAGTCTGTTAACGGCGTTATTATCCCGTTATAACAGCGATGGCCGAATGGCACTTTCCGTTTCTCATACCACGCGGGCAATGCGCCCTGGTGAAGAAAATGGCGTGCATTACCACTTTGTCAGCAAAGAAGAATTTCAGGCCCTGATCGCCCGTGATGCTTTTTTTGAATGGGCAGAAGTATTTGGTAATTACTACGGTACATCTAAAGAATTGATTGAACAGGCACTGGCAAACGGGATCGATGTTTTTCTGGATATCGATTGGCAAGGTGCTCGCCAGATCCGCGAACTGTATCGTGACACACAGTCTATTTTTGTGTTGCCGCCAAGTTTGCCGATTTTGGAACAACGTTTGATTGGTCGTGGTCAGGACAGCGCAGAGGTGATTGCCAAACGCATGGCGCAGGCAGTTTCGGAAATGTCGCACTATCCTGAATATGACTATCTGATCATCAATGATGATTTCGAACTGGCACTGCAACAATTGCAGTCCATTGTACTGGCGGGTCGCGCAAAACTGCGTCCGCAGGCTATTTGTCACGCCGATCTGCTCAATCAGCTACTGGCGGGATAAATTAAAACCAAGTAGAATTTTCACCCTCGATTTATATGGGAGTTTGCTATGGCACGCGTTACTGTTGAAGATGCGGTAAAACAAGTTGGCAACCGCTTTGATTTGGTGCTGGTGGCCGCTCGCCGCGCTCGTCAGCTTGCCGTTCAGGGCAAAGATCCGTTGGTAGATGAAGAAAATGACAAACCAACCGTGATCGCATTGCGCGAGATCGAAGAAGGTTTGATTTCTAATCAGTTCATGGATGCGCAAGAACGTATCGAACAGCAACAACAGGAAGCGAGTGAGCTGGCTGCTGTTGCCGCGCTGACTCAGGACCGTGATTACGGTTTCTAAGCATTCGTTTATTGCTTATTACGAACGGCACCCTAGTGGTGCCGTTTTTGTCTTTATTTACAAGTGTGCGGAATAATCGCAAACTGCGGGATATGGTTTTACGCTGATGAGTAGTGAAGCGGGGTCACTTTTGTATCTGTTTGAAGATCTGAAAACATTATTGAGCAGCTATCTGCCCGAAGAACAGGTGACCCAGATCCAGGATGCCTTTCTGGTCGCGCGCGACGCTCACGAAGGGCAAAGCCGTTCCAGCGGTGAACCTTATATTACGCATCCCGTTGCCGTAGCCCGTATTCTGGCCGAGATGCATCTCGATCATGAAACGCTGATGGCAGCGTTGCTGCACGATGTGATTGAAGATACCCCGATCACCAAAGATCAATTGGCCGGGCAATTTGGTCAGGCCGTGGCCGAATTGGTATATGGTGTTTCCAAGCTCGATAAGCTGAAATTCCGCGACCATAAAGAAGCACAGGCGGAAAACTTCCGCAAAATGGTCATGGCGATGGTACAGGATATTCGCGTTATTCTGATCAAACTCGCCGACCGCACGCATAATATGCGGACATTGGGCTCGTTACGCCCCGATAAACGCCGTCGCATCGCCCGCGAAACGCTGGAAATCTTCTCCCCGATTGCAAACCGCTTAGGTATTCACTCGTTAAAAAGCGAGCTGGAAGAGTTAGGCTTTGAAGCACTCTATCCAATGCGCGCGCGAATATTGCGGGAAGCGGTGAAACGCGCCCGCGGTAATCGCAAAGAAGTGATCGACTCGGTGTATAAAGCGGTAAATGGCCGCTTAGAAGATGCGCATATTAAAGGCATGGTCGTCGGTCGGGAAAAGAATCTCTATTCCATCTATAACAAGATGGTGAAAAAAGAGCTGCGCTTTTATGAAGTCATGGATATCTATGCGTTCCGCGTGATTGTCGATGACATTGACACCTGTTACCGCGTGCTCGGTCAGATGCACAGTTTGTATAAACCACGCCCCGGTCGTTTCAAAGATTATATTGCCATTCCCAAAACCAACGGTTATCAGTCACTGCATACCTCGCTGGTGGGCCCACATGGCGTACCGGTCGAGATCCAGATCCGTACCGAGTATATGGAGCAGATGGCGGATAAAGGGGTCGCTGCACACTGGGTATATAAAACCAATGGCGACGCCACCAGCAGTACCGCGCAGATCCGTGCGCAACGCTGGATGAAAAACTTATTGGAATTGCAGCAAAGTGCCGGCAGTTCCTTTGAATTTATCGAAAGTGTCAAAACCGATCTGTTCCCCGATGAGATTTATGTGTTTACCCCGGAAGGTCGGATCCTAGAATTGCCGACCAATGCCACGCCGGTCGATTTTGCTTATGCGGTACACACCGATATCGGCAACAGTTGTGTCGGTGCGCGAGTAGAGCGCCAACCATTCCCGCTCAGCCGCCCGCTGACCTCTGGGCAAACGGTGGAAATCATTACCGCACCGGGCGCACGGCCGAATGCCGCGTGGTTGAACTTTGTGGTGACGTCACGCGCGCGCACTAAGATCCGTCAGTTCCTGAAAAATCTGCGTGCCGAAGAGTCGATCATTCTCGGTCGCCGACTACTGAGTCACTCGCTGGGCGGCAAGAAAATTGAAGATGTGCCGGCAGAAAACCTGCGGCAGGTATTACACGATACCCGCCATGACTCGTTAGACGGTTTACTGGCCGATATTGGTCTTGGCAATCAGATGAGTGTCGTGATTGCGCGTCGATTATTAGGCCAGCACGAACAAGAACCGGAAAAAGAGAAAAAATCGTCCTCCACCCATCGCAAACTGCCGATCCGGGGTTCTGGTGGCATGTTGGTAACGTTTGCCAACTGTTGTCGCCCGATCCCAGGTGATGCCATCATTGCGCATATCAGCCCCGGCAAAGGGTTGGTCGTGCATCAGGAAAGTTGCCCGAATCTGCGTGGTTATAACCGTGAACCGGATAAATACCAGCCGGTACAATGGGATATGGAACAATTAGGTGAACAGGAGTTCCGTACCAGTATCGTGGTGGAAGTGGTGAACCATCAAGGCGTCTTGGCGCAACTCGCCAATGTCATTGCAGCGACCGGTGCCAATATTCACAGCATCAGCACCGAAGAAAAAGATGCGCGGGTGTATCAGGTCAACTTGTTGATCACCACCAAACACCGAGTGCATTTAGCGAATATCATGCGCAAAATTCGTGTCATGCCGGATGTGTTACGCGTTAACCGCACTACCAATAAGATCCGCAGTAAAGAGTCGTCATAAGCCCTATTGCACCACCGGTAGTGTAAGCTATCGGTGGCTCACCCTTCATTTGAAATAAATAACACTTCAAATGAATGTTAATGCCGGTGTATCAGACTTTAGCTATACTGTGATCGTTCTCTCTTCCGCTCTCTTCTCTGCTGTAACGAGGTTTTTCCATGTACAAAGTCGTTATCTCTGATCTGGATGGTACGCTGCTCAATAACCAGCATCAGGTTTCTCCGCATACCCGTAAAGTGCTGAAGAAAATGGTGGCTGAAGGCACTAAGTTTGTCGTGGCAACCGGCCGCCATCATATTGATGTCAAAGCGATCCGGAATGCATTGGGGCTGGATATCTATCTGGTGACCTCGAATGGTGCGGTGGTGACAGATAAACAAGATCAAATTATCTACAACCGCACCCTGCCGGTCGATATTGCCCAAGAGCTGTCGGAGTTACCGCTGCCTGATCCGGAAATTGCGGTAAATCTGTATACGCCAGATGCCTGGTTTACTAACAAAGATATGCCGGAATATCTCGAATATCATAAAGATACTGGTTTTTGTTATACCAAAACCGATCTGGTGACCTTAGATAAAAGCAGCATCAATAAATACTTTTTCATTGCGGAACATGAACCACTGCTGGAGTTGGAAAACACCCTGTTGGAACGTTATGCCGGCCAGTTAAGCATCGCCTTCTCGCAACCTGATTGCCTCGAGGTGATGGCATTAGGGGTCAACAAAGGTGCCGCTATCTCCTCTATTTTGGAACAGCATGATATTCCGTTAAGTTCCGCGATTGCATTTGGTGATGGCATGAACGACTACGAAATGTTGTCGATCGTCGGCCACGGTGTGGTAATGGGTAATGCACATGACCGGTTGAAATTAGCGCTGCCGGATCTGCCGCGCGCTGGCGTTAATGATGAAGATGGTGTGGCCGAGTATTTACAGCGTTTATTACTGGCGGAATAGTTTTTATCGCGTGCTCAGCGGCGAATAAACGCAAGATCGTATAAACTGGACAGAATATTTTCTGTACGGAACCCTCTATGCCGCTGTCACGTTTTGTTTTGTCTGGTCTGCTGCTCGCACTGGCGGGATGCAGTAATTCCTCTGCCCCATCAGGCACTGCGCCTAAAGCGGCGGCTTCCACCGAAGTGCAGACCAAACTGCAAAAAGAGTTATCTCCGCTGTTTACCGGCACCATCCAGCGTCAGGGTGAGCAAGCGCTGTTTACCCCTTGTGGCAGCAAACAACAATGGCAGCTGCTGGTGGATGATAATTTCTGGCAGCAATGGCAACAATTGGGTTTTCCTCAAAGTTTACAAGCCAGCCTGAGTGGTCATCTTGCTGCCGGTGAAAGCCGTGGCGCACTATTTCGACTGGAAGCCGATCAGGTTTCACACATCACTACCGAACAAACCCTCTGTCAAAATACCAACGAAAACTACCTGCTGAAAGCCGGCAGTGACCAACCATTCTGGTCGCTGGTGCTGGATGGACAACAAGCGTCACTGACCACGCCAAATGGCGTCGATAGTTATCAACTGGATGAAGTCAGTCATCCGGCAGAACAACCATTACAACTGGCCTTACGGAATGCCAACGGTAAAAAAGCGACCTTGAGTCTGCAACCTGGTTATTGCAAAGAAGGCGCTAACCCGCATTGGTTGGGTTATTCCGTGACGCTGCAATTGGATGATGGGCAAACACTCTCTGGCTGTGGTGAACAAGGGCAATCGCTGACGCAACAACAGCCGGCACACGACTGGTCAGGCCATGATGAGGCGCAAAAAGCCGATGTCAGCCTGACGCTGGAAAGTAACTATCAGGCCAAACTGGTTTACACGCGGGAAGTTGGCCCGGAAGTGACCTATGACGGTGTTTGGCAGCCGCAAAAAGACCAAACTATTCGCGTCATGTTCAACCAACGGATGGGCATGGACACCAACGAAAGTATCCCGTTCCATTGGAATGGTGACACATTGAGTGCCGATTATCGGGAGCTGGATGCTGGCAAAGCGTATTTTGATAAACCATTAGTACTGAAAGCAAAAATTAGCGGCGACACCGGAGCGATTGCAACCGGAGCGGCAAATTTGGCGAGCAGCAATGGTACGGTGGTGGTTGCGCCCCCTGCCACCAGCGAAACACCGGCTGGCGAAAATAGCTTTGCACAGAATGAAACGGTGATCACCGGTGCCTCGGCGGCGAATGCCACCAGTGTCGCGGTCAGCACGAATGCCGCATCGGCTCAGCCACCAGCAACCAACAGCTCATCACCAGCCATGGCCAGCTTTTCCGCCGGTATGCTGCAAGCATCCACCCAACCCGACACCGCGATTGAGCAGGCATTACGAAACTTTTTACAAAGTAGTGGTAGTCAGGCGACCGGCACGCAATATCGCTATGTAAAAGCCGATCTGAATGGTGACGGCGCGGTAGATGCATTAGTGCAGATGAATTGGTGCGATAAATCGGGTTGTGTCTGGCTGGTATTACAAGGCAAAGATGGGCAATTCCAGCAAGTAGGCCGCTTGGAAGGGTTCAATGGTGGCGTGATGGTGGCTCCATCGGCACATCATGGCTGGAACGATCTGCTGGTGCCATCGACCGAACAAGCCAATACCTTCCTGACACTGGAACACGATGGCAACAGCTATCCAACCCATCCGGTCGCAAATAACCAACCGCAGCCTGATCCCAATAGCTTATTAGAACTGCGATTTGCTGGTGACAACTGGCTCACTATGCCTTAACCAAGCATATCAGAGGCGTTAATGACTGACGTTAACGCCTCATTGCTGGAAAATTCAGCACCATTCGTTATAATCCCCGCCCTTTTGACCACCGAGACATCTTAATCATGGCCCATACTGCTTGTGCGCTGCATATTTTGGTAAAACATGAAGCTCAGGCATTAGACCTGATGAAACAATTAGCCGCTGGTGCAAACTTTCAACAACTGGCAAAAAAATATTCAACTTGTCCTTCGAAAAAACGCGGTGGCGATCTGGGCGAGTTTAAAAAAGGCGATATGGTACCGGCCTTTGATAAAGCCGTCTTTTCTTGTGAGGTGATGAAACCGTTCGGCCCGGTGAAAACCCGCTTCGGTTACCACATCATTAAGGTGTTATTCCGCACCTAACTCGACGGGTTGCGGTCGTTACGCGTAACAAAATACTTTTCCTCATAGCCTGAACAGGTAAGATAAATATTCCTCTATCTTACCCGGGCTTTGACATGTCATCCGGTTCATTACAGCAACCTGCGTTTATTCGTTTCTTAAGTAGCATGGCGCTCTCTTCCCTCGCCTATCAGATGCTGGTAGTGGCGGTCGGCTGGCAGGTTTATGACCTGACCCACAGCGCCATGAGTTTGGGTTTGATTGGCTTGATGCAATTCACCCCGCAATTTCTGCTAACACTGGTGGTAGGCCACGTTGCCGATCGTTATGACCGCCGTTTAATTGTCGTCGGCACCCGTTTATTACAAGCCCTATTGGTCAGCATTCTGGCATTGGGCAGCTGGCAGGGCTGGATCGCCATCCACGGCATTTTTGCCTGTGCCTTTTTACTCGGTGCCACGCGGGCATTTGAATCACCGGCCCAGCAAGCACTGTTGCCAAGCTTAATTGATAGCAGCAACTTGCCCCGCGCTCTAGCCCTGAACAGCTCATTACGTGAAGCCTCGGTGATCATTGGCCCGGCATTAGGCGGGTTGTTGTATGCGTTGCATCCGGAAATGGTGTATTGGTGCAGTGCGGTGAGCTTTTTACTCGCCAGTGTGGCCATGTCGTTAGTCCCAAAACCGGCCAAAGTCGTGCATCGTGAACCACCAACGCTGCGCTCGGTCTTTGCCGGCTTTAGTTATATCCGCCATAACCCCGTGGTGTTGGGTGCTATCTCACTCGATCTGTTTTCAGTGTTACTTGGCGGTGCGACGGCACTGTTACCGATATTTGCCCGTGATATTTTAAACACCGGCCCATGGGGTTTGGGGTTATTGCGCGCCGCGCCATCGGTCGGTGCGGTAGTGATGTCATTGTTGTTAGCCCGTTATGCGATCCGTAACAATGCGGGAAAAATCATGTTTGCCGCGGTAGCTGTGTTCGGGGTAGCGACCATTATTTTCGGCTTATCCGAATCGTTCCTGCTCTCTTTTACCGCATTACTGGTGTTAGGTGCGTCGGACATGGTCAGTGTGGTCGTACGCTCATCGCTCATTCAGCTGGAAACACCGGATGAAATGCGTGGTCGCGTCAGTGCAGTGAATTTTATCTTTATCGGCGCATCAAATCAGTTAGGGGAATTTGAATCGGGCGTCACCGCTGCCTGGTGGGGCGTCGTGCCGGCCGTGGTGGTCGGTGGTATAGGAACGCTGTTGATTGTGGCCCTGTGGATGAAATATTTCCCGGCGCTAGTACAACGCCAGCAGCTAACCAAAGCCGTGAATTAACCATTCTCGAATAATTTGCCAGACCCAATCCAGGGTCTGGCAGAGTCATGGTTTATTTCAGCTGTTCGGTTAATTTAGCAATGTGATCAGGCGTGATGCCGCAGCAACCACCAATAATGGATGCGCCCAGCGCAACCCACTTTTGCGCCCAAGCCAGATAGGCATCCGGCCCTAAATCCGCACGGATCTCATCCAGTTCGGCATTGGCTTCCGCCTCTTTCGATTGGGCCGGAAACGCGTTGGCATACACACCGACCGGAATATCTTTCCCCTGCCGTTTGATTTCCGCCACTGCATCCCGCACCGCGGCTGACATCACTTCTGGCTGACTGCAATTAAACAGCACAGCTGAAACATTTAACGCGATGGCCGCCGCAACCGCATCCGTGACCGTTTCACCGGAACGCAATAAAGCTTCACCACCCGCAGGTTCATCATCCAGCGTAAATGACACCCACAGCGGTTTGCTGTTCTCGCCCAACGCCTGACGCACCGCTTTAATTTCGGCAATCGAGCTTTGTGTTTCCGCTAACCAGTGATCAACAAAGGCTTCTTGGGCGGCGATCAACACCCGATAAATACGCAGTGCCGCCTCCAGCTGAAACAGATCCGGGCGGTAAGAACCCAGCACCGGCGACAGCGAACCGGCGACTTTTACCGGATGTGATGCATGATCGGCACAGGCGCGCGCAATTTCTGCCGCCAGTGTAGCCAGTTCATGCCCGCGCTCGGTAAAGCGTAGTTCGCCAATATGAAACGGCACCACCGCGTAACTGTTGGTGGTAATGATATCGGCACCACTGGCAATAAACGCATTATGCGCTTGCGAAACGTATTGCGGCGCCTCTAATAGAGCCAACGCAGACCACTCTGGTTGCTGGAACGGCGCACCAATGCGTTTCAACTCACGCCCCATACCACCGTCAAGAATTTGCACTTTACTCACGCCACAACTCCTTTTGTTTTATCCACAGAAAAACACTGTCTAAGCCAGATTATATAGTTCGATACACCATTCTTTCATGCGTGTTAGTTATAACCTATTGCGAAATATGAGAATAGATATGCAAATATCTTCGTAAGACCTTGCCGGTTTTTCTGATACATCTTGGCGTAAGCAAAACTATCTTACGTTGAAGGAACAATGATGCTGGGTAAAACACTATTAACGCTGAGTCTGTTGGCAACCGCCGTATTAAGTCACTCTGCAACCGCTGGCGAAACGCTGGATCGCGTAAAACACAACGGTGAACTGATTGCAGTAATGGATCAAAGCTACCCACCCTATTCCTTCCTGAACGATAAAAATGAAGAAGATGGCTTTGACGTCGATGTGGTCAAAGAAGTCGCCAAACGTCTGGGTGTGAAAGCTAAAATTGAAACCCCGTCCTGGGAAGTGATTGCCGCCGGGCACTGGCGTGGCCGTTGGGATATCTGCATCTGCTCGATGACGCCTGATGAGAAAAAAGCCAAAGGTCTTGATTTTGTGGCGCCGTATTACAGCTCACCAGCCGTGCTGGTCACTAACGCAACGGGGAGTAGCATCAATAGCGTCAGTGACATCGAAGGCAAACGCATTGGCATCGAGCAAGGCTCTTCTTACGAGCGTTATTTACAAAAAGATTTGGTGATTGGTTACGGCGCCAAACCAATTCAATATCCATTTAAACAAGTGCAGCCGACCCCCTACAGCAGTGAAGACCTCGCGTATCAGGATCTCAGCTTAGGCGCCGGTAAACGCATCGACGGTATTGTGGCGAATCTGGTGACAGCGAATAAACGTATTCAGGCCAGCAGCGGCAAATTCAAAATCGTCGGCGCGCCGTTGTATGAAGAACCAAACTGGGTTGCCGTGGATAAAGGCGATCAGGAATGGAATGTCACCATTAAAACCATTATCAACGAGCTGCATAAAGACGGCACCTTAAAGAAAATCTCGCTGAAATGGATTGGTGCTGACATTACCGCACAATAAGTTATTCACTACAGACGCTCTGTTGATAGAGCGTCTGTAGTTCACTGCGTATTTATTCTTCTTTTCCCCATTTTACTATTGCCTTCTGCCAGACCATCTTCGATCATGTGGGTTTGGTCACTTTGAGGGAACAATCATGCAAAGCAAAACTCTGCGTCGTTTAGTGCTGCTGGCTGGCGCGATGGCAATTAGCCATTCTGCCATTGCAGGTGAAACATTGGATCGTATCAAAAAGAACGGCGAGCTGATCGGCGTTATGGATCAAGCTTATCCACCGTATTCATTTTTGAATGCCAAAAATGAAATGGACGGTATGGATGTCGATCTGACCAAAGAATTTGCAAAACGTCTGGGTGTGAAAGCCAAAATTGAAACCCCAGCATGGGAAGTGATCACCTCTGGTAACTGGCGTGGCCGTTGGGATATCTGTATCTGTTCCATGACCCCCGATGCACAACGTGCGCGTTCACTGGATTTCGTGACCCATTATTACAGTTCACCAGCCGTGCTGGTTACTTCCGTCAATGGCAACGCATTGACTAAAGTGGCTGATATGGAAGGCAAAAAAATCGCTGCTCAGCAAGGTGGCTCGTATGAGCGTTACCTGAACAAAACCCTGGCAATGGAAGGTTTTGGTGCGAAACCAATTCAATATCCATTCAAGAGCGTGCAGGTTGCCCCTTACGGCAGTGAAGATCTGGCCTATCAAGACCTATCTTTAGGTGCGGGTAAACGTATTGATGGTCTGGTGTCTAATCTGGTCACCGCCAATGAACGTATCAAAAAGACACCGGGCAAATTTAAGCTGGTGGGTGATGCGTTATATGAAGATCCAAACTGGGTTGCCACCGATAAAGGCGACAAAGAATGGCACGATACCGTCGTGAAAATCTTCGACGACATGCGTAAAGATGGCACGCTGAAACAGATCTCTATCAAATGGATCGGTACTGATATCTCCCGTTAAGCGCATCAAGTCGTAAAACGTTCAACAAGGGCGAGTTTTCGCCCTTGTTTCTGCTTAGTAGACTGCATTTTGTGACACATTTCGCTAAACTAGCGTTTTTCTGATTCCACCTGAAAGGATTTCTCATTGAACCGCAACACCATCATGACCAGCAAATTTAAGTGGCAAGTCCTGCTGGTCTGGCTGGCGCTGATGATCGGCTTCGTATGGTTTATCGCCAAATTCGATCTGGACATGGCCTATGTCTGGGAAAAACTGCCTTTCCTGACCGGCTTGCACCTCTCTCCTGATGGCTTTATTCAGGGTGTACCACTGACGATTTATGTCTGTGTGCTGGCGATGTTTGCCTCGGTGATCTTAGGTTTACTGGCCGCATTAGGCCGCTTAAGTCTGAACCCGCTGGCGTATGGCATCTCGACCTTTTATACCTCCTTTTTCCGCGGCACGCCGCTGCTGTTGCAGGTATTGCTGATTTATCAAGGGTTACCGCAGATCGGGCCAGTACCCACCGCAATCCCGTCCGGCATTATTGCGCTGGCACTGTGTTATGGCGCTTACTTAAGCGAAATTTTCCGCTCGGCTATTGTGGTGATCGATAAAGGCCAATGGGAAGCCGCCATGGCGCTGGGTCTGAAGAAATACCAAATTTTCTGGAAAGTGATCCTGCCGCAATCGATGAAAGTGGCCATTCCACCGAGCATGGCGATGTTCATTGCGATGCTGAAAGATTCGTCACTGGTTTCAGTGATGGGATTGTGGGAAATCATGTTTCTGGCGCAAAGTTACGGGCGTTCCGCGTACCGCTATATGGAGATGTTGATCACCGCCGCGGTAATTTACTGGATCCTGTCGTTTATTCTGGAATTGCTGCAATCTCGTTTGGAAAAAATCTTCCACGGTGGCAAAACACGTTAATCAGTAAACCACTCAGAGGTGCGTTTTGACGAAGTATCAGGTCACAGCCCAAGAAAAACGCATCCTCCCCTGGCTCGCTGCCGTCGGGTTCTTTATGCAAGCACTCGACGGCACTATTCTGAATACCGCACTGCCCACCATCGCTACCGATTTTCAAGTTAGTCCACTGCAGATGCAGGCGGCGATTATCAGTTATATGCTAACCGTGGCGATGCTGATCCCCGCTTCCGGCTGGCTGGCCGATCGTTTCGGCACCCGACATGTCTTTCTCTTCTCGATTGTGTTGTTCTCCGCCGGTTCACTATTTTGTGCCGAATCGACCTCGTTAACACAACTGGTCATCGCCCGGATCATCCAAGGGGTCGGTGGTGCGTTATTGGTGCCAGTTGGTCGGTTGGCAATCTTGCGTGTGTTCCCCAAAGAGGAATTTCTGCGTGCCATGTCGATGGTGGTGATCCCAGGTTTGATCGGCCCACTGATTGGCCCGCTACTGGGCGGTTTGCTGGTGCAACACACCTCATGGCCGTGGATATTTTTAATCAACCTGCCAATTGGATTGGTGGGCTGTATTCTGGCGTTTTTCTTCATGCCCAATATCCGAGAAATTACCGCCCCTTTCGATTGGAAAGGTTATCTCTGTTTTAGCAGCGGGATTGTATTGCTGTCGATTGCGATCCAACGTTTAGGTGAGGCTGGCGCCAGTTTGGTAGCTTTTTTGGCGCTGGCACTGCCCGGTCTGTTTGCCCTGTATGCCTATTTCTGGCACAGCCAACGCCACCCTCATGCCCTGTTCAGTCGCACATTATTTAAAAACCCCAGTTTCCGCATCGGCATTATTGGTAATCTGATTGCCCGCTTAGGCAGTGGCGCGTTGCCCTTTCTGACCCCGCTTTTTTTACAAGTCGCGCTCGGTTTTAGCCCAACCCATGCCGGATTAACCATGATGCCGATTGCATTGGGTGCCATGAGTACCAAGCTGTTGGCCAACCGGGTAGTGCTGCGCTTTGGTTACCGGCCTGTGCTGATGACGAATACGCTGTTGCTTGGTGCGTTGATCACCGGATTTGCCACCGTCAACCACGCCACCCCGTATGCACTCTTACTGTTTTATCTGACCTTGCTCGGCGTGTTCAATTCGCTGCAATTTACCGCGATGAATACGCTGACATTGGGCAAACTCGAACGGGATGAAGCCAGCAGTGGCAACAGTTTGCTATCAGTGGTTATGCAGCTGTCGATGAGTTTGGGGGTTGCTATCTCTGCCACCCTATTTTCATGGTTTTATGGTGCCAGCGTTTCCTTACACAATTTGCAGGCCACCAGCCAGCAACAACAAGAAATTGTCAGCGCCTTTCATGCCACTTACATCACCGTCGGTTGTCTCAGTATGCTGGCCACACTGATTTTTCGGCACATACCGCAGAAGCTCATACCCCAAAATAATCCCGAGCTGACTTCCCGTGAAGAAGAGCCGGTTATCAGGAGATAAATATGTTTAAAGCCTTACTGTTGCAACAACAAGACAAACAAACCATTGCCTCGATTGAACAGTTGGATGACAGCCAGCTCCCCGCCGGTGATGTGACTGTGGCAGTTAAATACTCCTCGCTGAACTACAAAGACGGTCTCGCTATTACCGGCAAAGGCAAAATCGTACGCCAATGGCCGATGGTGCCAGGCATTGATTTCGCCGGTCAGGTGCTGGAATCAACCAATGCTCGCTACAAAGCCGGTGACGACGTTGTGCTGACCGGTTGGGGTGTCGGTGAAGGCCACTGGGGCGGTATGGCCGAAAAAGCGCGTGTCAGTGCTGACTGGCTGGTGCCATTAACGAGCGGTTTAACGGCACTGCAAGCGATGCAAATTGGTACCGCGGGGCTGACCGCAATGTTATGTGTCATGGCGTTGGAAGAGGCCGGAATTACGCCGGAACAAGGTGACATTTTAGTCACCGGTGCCAGCGGTGGTGTAGGCAGTGTGGCCGTCAGTTTACTGGCCGCGAAAGGTTACAGCGTGATCGCCGCTACTGGGCGCGAAGCCAATCGAGAGTTATTACTGCAACTGGGCGCAAAACAGGTGATCACCCGCGATGAATTACTGACCCCGATTCGTGCGCTGGACAAACAAGTTTGGGCAGGCGCTGTTGATACCGTCGGCAGCTCAGTGCTGGCTAAAATCTTATCGCAGATGAATTACGGTGGTGCCGTGGCAGCCTGTGGTCTGGCGGGTGGTTTCGATCTGCCAGCGACCGTAATGCCGTTTATTTTACGCAACGTGCGACTGCAAGGTGTTGATTCGGTGATGTGCCCGTTGGAACGCCGCCAGCAAGCCTGGCAACAGCTGGCTCAACTATTACCGGCCAGTTTCTACGATCACGCCTGTGAGGAGATCATTTTGGAAGAAGCGCCAGAAGCGGCAGCTAAAATCATGGATGGTCAGATCACCGGTCGGGTAGTCATTAAAATCTAAGTTTCTCGCTCAGCACAAACTACCGGAAATGGCGCGATCAGCGCGACTTCCGGTAGTTTATATATTTGCCGTCGGCATAACATATCCCACATTGATAACTTTACAGCGCCGAATCGCAGCAGTTAGATTGAACGCCATTTCATTCTCTTGCGACAAGGACGATCTCTCATGAAAGACGCAACACTGGCGCTGCACCATGGTTTCCAGAATGACCCCACCACCAAAGCAGTCGCGGTACCGATTTATCAAACCGTCGCTTACGAATTCGATAACGCGCAACATGGCGCGGATCTGTTTAACTTAGAAGTACCGGGCAACATCTACACCCGCATCATGAACCCGACCAACGATATTTTGGAAAAACGTCTGGCGGCGTTAGAAGGCGGCATCGCGGGCTTAGTGACATCCGCCGGTAGTGCCGCTATCAATTATGCGCTGCAAACTCTGACTCGCGCTGGCGATAACATCGTCTCCACACCACAGTTGTATGGTGGCACCTACACGCTGTTCGCGCACATGCTGCCAAGTTTCGGCGTGGAAGTGCGTTTCGCGCGTGATGATTCGCCAGAAGCCATTGCTGAGCTAATCGATGACAAGACTAAAGCGGTGTATTGCGAAAGTATCGGTAACCCAGCCGGTAACATTGTCGATCTGGAAGGCTTAGCCCGCGTTGCACACGCGCAAGGCGTACCACTGGTGGTCGATAATACCGTCGCTTCACCGGTATTGTGTAAACCAATCCAGTTCGGTGCCGACATTGTCGTGCACTCCATCACTAAATATGTCGGTGGCCACGGTAACTCGCTGGGTGGCGTGATCGTCGATTCCGGCAAATTCCCATGGGCTGAGCATGCGGAACGTTTCCCGCAATTCAGCCAGCCCGAAGCCGCTTACCACGGCGTGGTGTATAACGAAGCCTTCGGCCCGGCGGCCTTTATTGCCCGTGCGCGTACCGTACCATTACGCAACACCGGTTCAACACTATCCCCGATGAATGCCTTCCTGCTGCTGCAAGGCTTAGAAACGCTGTCACTGCGCATGGAACGCCACGTCGAGAATGCCCGTAAAGTGGCGGAATATCTGCAGAGCCATGACAAAGTGGCGTGGGTGAGTTACGCCGGTTTACCGGATCATCCGCATCATGCGCTGGCGCAGAAATACATGAACGGCACCCCATCTGCGATCCTCTCTTTTGGCCTGAAAGAGGGTTATGAAGCCGGTGTGCGTTTCTACGACGCGCTGAAAATCTTCAAACGTCTGGTGAATATCGGTGATGCTAAATCACTGGCGTGTCACCCCGCTTCCACCACGCATCGTCAGATGACCGAGGAAGAACAAGCCAAAGCCGGTGTGAAACCAGAAATGATCCGTCTGTCGGTTGGCATTGAAGCGATTGAAGACATTCTGGACGATCTGAATCAAGCCTTGCAGGCGTAATTCCCGCCAAAAACAAAAAGCGCCGCAAGGCGCTTTTTTTATCCAAGACAATCCGTTACTGCGCCGTCAGCCCAATCTCATAACTCATGATGGTGGCTTGTTCCTGCTGGGCGGCATGTAACCAAGCCTGCACATCGGCATCATGTAACACCGTTTGCATATACTCAGCCGCAAAACCCTGACAATCGACGCCATAGGTATTAAAACGGAACACCACTGGCGCAAACATCGCATCGGCAATGGTGAATTCACCAAATAACCACGGCCCGGACCCACCATAGCGCAAGCGGCATTCCGTCCAGATCGCCTGAATGCGCTCGATATCGCGCGCGAGCGCGTCATCACCAACGATTTCACGACCGGTCGCACGGCAATTCATCGGCATCTGACTACGCAGGCCCATAAAACCCGAGTGCATTTCCGCACTGATCGAGCGGGCAAACGCTCGTGCTGCCGGATCACGCGGCCATGCCTGTGGAAATTGCTCGGCCAGATATTCGGCAATCGCCAGCGAATCCCAGATCGCCAGATCGCCATCCAATAACACCGGCACTTTGCCGACCGGGGAAAAACGCATGACTTGCTGTTTAAAGTCTTCCGTTTGCAGTAAGACCTGAGTTTCTTCGAAGCTAACGCTTAATTTACGCAACAATAACCACGGCCGCAGCGACCAGGATGAATAATTTTTATTGCCAATAATCAGTTGAAACGCAGGCATACTGCCTCCTCAAGGTCACACCGATGGGGATAACAACGCTTTATGAACCTTAAACACGATCTTACGCAGCTCACCCGGTTCAGTCAGGGTGCATAACGGAGTATGTAGCTCACCCGGCGCAATCACCACAAAATCGCCTGGCTGCAAACCAATATAGCTGGTGGCTGGCTCATCCATAAAATAAAGATCAGGATGCGGATTATCACTGCGATCCAACGTAATCGCATGTGGTCCACAGCCAATCCACTCTTCACCCGACAATAACAACTGAATGTCGAGGTAAGTATCATGGAACTCAGCGCGACGTTCGATCACCAGTTGCGAGGTATCCATCGATACGATCATAAACAGCGGATCTTTCGGCAATTCTGCGGGGGCAAACTGCGCCGGCACCGTCAGATCGGTTTTGCCTTTCGGCAGTGCCAGTACATCGGCATTCGTCGCCACAAAATCACGTAATACTGTCGCAATCAGCGGATGCAACAGACAGTCATCCAATTGCTGTAAATTACCAATAAACATAATAAGCTCATCCTCAAATTCCGGCACAAGGTGGCCGAATGGTTAGCGATTACTGCCACCAGCATAAATAACTGCTGAGAGGATCACAAACCGGATTCCCATTTCTGCGGCTAATTTGCTGAGAACCACCTGAATCGGGCAATTCTGGATTTGCTTGCTTGCCTAAGCGGGGAAAAATCCGAACAATACGGCAAAGTGAGTTTTCTCGGCCTGTTATGACTAAACGCCTTACTATTCTTGATATCGCCAAACTGAGTGGCGTGGGTAAATCCACCGTGTCACGGGTGCTAAACCAAGACCCGAACGTTAATCCACAAACCCGCGATCGGGTGGAAGCCGTGATCCGGGAACATGGTTTCGAACCCAGTAAATCGGCTCGCGCCATGCGCACCAACAGTGCTCGGTTGGTTGGTATTATTGTGTCACGCCTCGACTCAGCCTCTGAAAATCGTGCCGTGCGTGGCATGCTCGAAATCCTCTATGCGCGTGGTTATGATGCCATGCTGATGGAAAGTGAATTCGATCCGCAGAAAGTCGATGAACATCTGGCACTCTTAGCCCGCCGCGGCGTCGATGGTGTGATCTTATTTGCGTTCAGTGCATTGGATCTGGAACAACTGCGCCCATGGCAAAACAAGTTGGTTCTCATGGCGCGCGATTGGCCGAAAATGGCCTCTGTTTGTTATGACGATCAAGGGGCAATCGAGCGGATCTTGCAACAGCTGTATGCCGATGGCAGCCGCCACATCGACTTTATCGGTGTTGACCCCAGCGATGCCACCACCGGTGCTTTGCGTTTGCAAGCCTACCAGCAATTTTGTGCCCAACAACAACTGCCTTGCCGTTACTTAACCGGTAGTTTAGATGTACAAAGCGGCTATGACCTGACCGCTAAACTGCTAACGCCCATGACCGATGCGGTGGTTTGTGCCACTGACACACTGGCGCTGGGTGCCGCGAAGTATCTGCAAGAACAACAACGTCACGATGTGAAACTCACCGGGGTGGGTAATAATCCGCTGCTGCATTTCCTGTTTCCACAGGTACAATCGGTCGATCCCGGCTATAAACAAGCCGGTCGCCTTGCCGCTGAACAGCTGTTATTGCAGTTGGAACAAGACGCCGAACCTTGTGCGCAAATAGCCCCATCACATAGCTAAATAGCATCAAACGACAGCTAAATTAAACATCCCCTCTTGCCTCAGATCCGGATCCAACGCTGGATCTGTGAACAATCACGCAAATTGGGAACGTTCCCTTTTGTGTTTTAATTAATCACCTGCATACTTATTGGGAACGTTACCAACTATACTTAAGCCATCTTCCATCATGGAACGACGGTTTTGTTCACCAGGGGACACACATGAGCAAATCATTCTCTCAGGACGTTACTCGTCTGATCAGTCTGGTCGGCGGCAAAGATAATATTGCCACCGTCAGCCACTGCCTGACCCGGCTGCGGTTTGTGCTGAAAAACACCGCACAGGCCGATATCAAAGGCATAGAAACGATTCCATCCGTCAAAGGTTGTTTTACCAATGCCGGTCAATTTCAGGTGGTCATAGGCACTGAAGTTGATGAGTTTTACAAACTATTAATCGCGCAAACCGGCGTCGATGGCGCCAGTAAAGAAGCGGCAAAAGTGGCGGCACGCCAGAACATGAGTGTGCTGGAACGCTCAATTTCCCACTTAGCTGAAATCTTTGTGCCGTTGTTACCGGCCATTATTACCGGTGGCTTGATCTTAGGTTTCCGTAATGTCATCGGCGACATCAAGATGTTCGATGGCAAGAGCCTGACCGAGATCAGCCAGTTTTGGGCCACCGTACACTCGTTCCTGTGGCTGATTGGTGAAGCTATTTTCCACTTCCTGCCAGTGGGTGTGTGCTGGGCCACGGTGCGCAAACTCGGTGGCAGCGAGATCCTGGGGATCGTGTTGGGTATTACGTTGGTCAGCCCGCAACTGATGAATGCCTATCTGATCGGCCAGCAAGCACCGGAAGCCTGGAACTTTGGTCTGTTCGCGATCCAGAAAGTCGGCTATCAAGCCCAGGTTATTCCTGCGATTTTAGCTGGTGCACTGCTGGCTTATATCGAAACTCGACTGAAACAGATCGTACCGGCTTACCTCTATCTGGTCGTTGTACCGTTTGTTTCACTGATCCTGGCAGTCATTCTGGCACACAGCCTGATTGGCCCATTCGGTCGCTGGATTGGCGATGGCGTGGCATTTGCAGCGAAATCCGTGATGACCGGTAGCTTCGCACCGATTGGCGCCTCGCTGTTTGGTTTCCTGTATGCACCATTGGTGATTACCGGCGTGCATCACACCACCAACGCTGTCGATCTGCAGTTAGTACAAAGCATGGGTGGCACCCCGATATGGCCTCTGATTGCCCTGTCTAACATCGCTCAGGCTTCAGCGGTAATGGGCATTATCTTCATCAGCCGTAAAGCTAACGAACGTGAGATTTCTGTTCCTGCGGCGATTTCTGCTTATCTCGGCGTCACCGAACCCGCGATGTATGGCATCAATCTACGTTACAAATTCCCCATGCTGTGCGCGATGGTTGGTTCTGCACTAGCCGGTCTCGTGTGTGGTTACAGCGGTGTGTTGGCGAACGGTATCGGTGTGGGTGGTCTACCCGGCATTCTGTCTATCCAACCTCAATTCTGGGGCATTTACTCCATCGCTATGTTGATCGCAATTGCAGTTCCTATGTTGCTAACCATCGCGGTGTACAAACACAAATTCCGTAACCAATCACCAGCTGAAATCGCGGCTACGGAAGCGGTTTAACCCTAATAACTATAATTTCCCGCTGCGGTCACTGGCCGCAGCCTTTTCTTGGAATGGAGCGTTTTGATGTCTTATTCTCAACATGACTGGTGGCGTCAGGCGGTGGTGTATCAGATCTACCCGAAAAGCTTTCAGGATTCCGGTAATAAAGGCACCGGCGACTTGCAAGGCATTATTCAGCGCCTCGATTATCTGCAACAACTGGGCGTCGATGCCTTATGGCTCACCCCGATCTACAGCTCTCCGCAGGTCGATAATGGGTATGACGTTGCCGATTATTATGCCATCGACCCGGCTTTCGGCAGCATGGCCGATTTTGAACAACTGGTAAGTGCCTGCAAACAGCGTGGCTTACACATCATTTTGGATATGGTGTTTAACCACACCTCGACCGAACACGTCTGGTTTAAAACAGCTCTGCGCGATCCGCACAGCCGTTTTCATGATTTCTACATCTGGCGCGATCCAGTCGATGGCAAAGAGCCAAATAACTGGCAAGCCAAATTTGGAGGTAATGCCTGGGCATTCGATGACAACAGTGGCCAATACTATCTACATTTGTTCAGTGAACAACAAGCTGATCTGAATTGGGAAAATCCCGAAGTTCGCGCCGAAATCAAAAAGGTACTGCATTTCTGGGCCGATAAAGGTGTCGATGGTTTCCGCCTCGATGTGGTTAATCTGATCTCCAAACAACAAGATTTTTGTGATGATCTGACCGGTGATGGTCGTCGCTTTTATACCGATGGCCCGCGTGCGCATGACTATCTGCAAGAATTATCCCGCGATGTATTCGTGCCACGCCACTGCATGACGGTTGGGGAAATGTCTTCCACCACACTAGAACATTGCCAGCAATATTCACAACAAGATGGCCGCGAGCTGTCGATGGTATTTAATTTCCATCACCTAAAAGTCGATTACCCGAATGGCGAAAAATGGCAGTTAGCAGCGCCCGATTTTATTGAATTGAAAAAAATCTTCGCCGAATGGCAAAACGGCTTACACCAACAAGGCTGGAGCGCGCTATTCTGGTGTAACCATGATCAGCCGCGCATCGTGTCGCGTTTTGGACATGAAGGCGAATATCGAGAAAAATCAGCCAAGATGCTGGCTACCGTCTTACATATGCTGCAAGGCACCCCGTATATTTATCAGGGGGAAGAGATCGGCATGACCAATCCGCATTTTACCCAAATTGATGACTACTGTGATGTAGAAAGCCTGAATGTGTATTTGGCTCATCAGGCACAAGGTGTAGCCACCGAAGTGACGTTGCAAACGCTGGCTGCGCGCTCGCGCGACAACAGCCGCACACCGATGCAATGGGACACATCAACGGGTGCAGGATTTAGCCAAGGCACACCATGGATCCCGCTCAGTGATAATCACGCCCAGATCAATGTGACCCATTCACTGGCAGATAAAGCTTCCGTGTTTTATCACTATCAACAACTGATCCAACTGCGGAAACAATACCCCATCATTGTCGAAGGTAACTATCAGGACCTGCGCCCCGATCACCCGACGCTCTGGTGTTATCAACGTCAGCATGGCGAACAAAAACTGCTCGTGGTCGCCAATTTAAGCGCAACAGAAACCGCGTTTGAATTACCGGAACATTGGCAACACACTGACAGCCGATGCCTGATCCACAATGAAACGTCCTTGCCTCAGCTATGTAATCGCGAACTAAAACCGTATGAAGTAATGGTCTGGCTGCACAGTTAAATATGCTACCAGTTGCAGTTTTTACGAGACGCCAGCTTGTTGCGAATAAGCTGGCGTGTTAATAATTCTGTACCATTTATTTATTTGAGGCGTCTTATGCCTGCACTCACGCATGAACAACAAACCCAACTCATGGCCGCCGCCAAAGCCAGTATCCGCCATGCTTACATGCCCTATTCCAACTATTCCGTCGGGGCCGCTGTCTTAACCAGCGATGGTCAGATCTTCAGTGGTATTAATATTGAAAATGCCGCTTATCCGGCGGGCACTTGCGCTGAGCGCGTGGCGCTTGGTAATGCGATTAGTCAGGGCCATACCCAATTCAAAGCCATTGCCGTTTTTTCCCCCAAAGGTGAAATCAGCCCCTGTGGTATTTGCCGCCAATTTATCTCTGAATTTGGCCCCGATATTCAGATCTTGTTCCAATGGCAAGGCCAGTTACAGCAAGTCGCAATCAAAGAATTACTGCCCTTTTCATTTAGTAAAACGCACTTAAACGCCTGATTTACCACTTAATACCTCATTTGCACACTGATCATTTGAATAACAAACGTGATTCAATCGCAACAGTGTGCAAAACAGCACTGATCTGAACTTACATTCTCTCGTACTATCTTTGACACGCTATAGTTTCAGATAAATCGTTGTCAGATAAATCGCTATCGGGAGACGCCTTGTGAATTATTCTTTCCATCATCCAGCAGCACACTCCACTCTTGATGACACTCAAGCATCAGCACTACCTGCACCCACTCGCACGCTATGGTTACAAGGCGATAATGTCGCAACAAAACGGCAGGAACTGCTCGATTACTTTATCCAGACCTACGATTTATATGATTCTCTGTTTGATTGTCTCGCGCACGAAGATGCGTGGTATAAGAAAGCCATTCCGCTGCGCCATCCGCTGATTTTCTATTACGGCCACACCGCGAGTTTCTTCATCAATAAACTGTTTGCGGCCCAACAAATCAACCAGCGAATTAATGCACAAATAGAAGCCATGGTGGCGATCGGTGTTGATGAGATGAGCTGGGATGATCTTGATGAAACGCATTACAATTGGCCAACCATCGGCGAGTTGCGGGCGTATCGCCAACAAGTCAAAACCCGCGTTATACAATTTATTCAAGACATGCCTTTGGAATTACCCATCAGTTGGGGCAGTCCTGCATGGACTATCCTGATGGGAATTGAACATGAACGTATTCACCTCGAAACGTCGTCCGTACTGATTCGCCAGCTGCCACTGTCCGTAGTCCGATCGCAACCGCGCTGGCGGCACTGTCCACACATACGCCATCAGCCAAATACGGTACCGTCCAATGAATTACTTCCCGTTACCGCCGCCACCATCAAAATGGGCAAACTAGACAGCGATGCCACCTATGGCTGGGATAACGAATACGGCCAACGCGAAACTAAATTAGATACTTTCCAAGCCAGTAAATATCTGGTCAGTAATGCGGAATTTCTCGAATTTGTTCTGGCTGGAGGTTACCAGCATCCGCAATGGTGGACGACTGAAGGCCAAGAGTGGATCAAGTTCACCAAGGCCGATAAACCCACCTTCTGGCAAGGCGATATTCAGCAAACTGATACCCTGCGTTTACGTCTGATGACAGAAGAGATCACCATGCCGTGGGATTGGCCAGTGGAAACTAACCAGCTGGAAGCCGCTGCTTTTTGTCATTGGAAAGCCGCACAAACCGGCTTACCGATTCAACTTCCGTGCGAAGCAGAATGGATGGCGCTGCGCCAGAATATTCCAACCGATCAACCTGACTGGCAACAAGCCCCTGGGAATATAAATTTGGAATATTGGTCATCATCCAGCCCCATCGATCAATTCCCACAAGGTGATTTTTATGACGTAGTAGGGAATGTCTGGCAATGGACCAGCACCGCGATTGATGGCTTCGATGGCTTCCGAGTACACCCGTTATACGATGATTTTTCCACCCCAACATTCGATGGAAAACATAATCTAATCAAAGGCGGTTCATGGATCTCTACCGGTAATCTGGCACTGAAAAATTCCCGTTACGCCTTTCGGCGTCACTTTTTCCAACATGCCGGTTTTCGTTATGTAGTGTCCCGTTATCAGGAACCACTCATTGTTAACCCTTACGAAACTGATCCACTGATCGCGCAATACCTTGATTCACACTATGGAGCCAGCCATTTTAATGTGCCAAATCACTGCCAACGGCTGGCTGAAATTGCAGCCGAAGTCTGTCCGCAGCCAATCCGAGCATTAGATATTGGTTGTTCCGTCGGTCGGGCGAGTTTTGAACTAGCGAAATATTTTCAACATGTAGATGCCGTTGATTATTCCGCCCGTTTTATCGATATCGCGCAAACACTGGCCCAGCAAAACAGTTTCCGTTATGCCATTCCAACCGAAGGTGAATTAGTCGAATACCGGGAAGCGAAGCTGACCGATTGCCAACTTGATCCTGGTTTAGCCAACCGAATTCACTTTACCCAAGGGGATGCTTGTAACCTAAAAAACAAATACCAACACTATGATTTGATCCTTGCTGCCAACATGCTGGATCGACTACGCGAACCTGCACATTTTCTCGCCGATCTGGCCCATCGATTGCGCGATGGCGGCATTCTGATGCTGTGCTCACCACATACCTGGCAAGTGGAATCAACATCGAAACATAATTGGCTTGGCGGGATCAGAGAGAACGGTGAAGCACGAACAACCTATCAGTATCTGCAGCGAGTACTGACCACTGAGTTTGAAGAGCTACGACCGGCACAAGATATCCCGTTTGTGCTGCAAGAAACGGCACGGAAATACCAATATTTGGTGTCGCAACTAACTGTCTGGCGTAAAAAATAGCGATTTTTTTCGAAATCTAAAAACAAAAAGCCCTGAACTTATGTTCAGGGCTTAATAGTTGGATGTCTGGCAGTTTCCTACTCTCACATGGCGAATGCCACACTACCATCGGCGTAACAGTATTTCACTTCTGTGTTCGGCATGGGAACAGGTGGTTCTACTGTGCTATGGCTACCAGACAAATTCTGCTTAATAAAAAAGCCTTAGTTATGCTAAGGCTTTTCAAAGTATTGGCGGAGTGGACGGGACTCGAACCCGCGACCCCCGGCGTGACAGGCCGGTATTCTAACCGACTGAACTACCACTCCGCACTTTTCTCTCTATGCTCGCTCAACCGTTGTCACCCAGTCAAGGTCTTCACATCAATTAGGAGCCTGGCAGTGTCCTACTCTCACATGGCGAATGCCACACTACCATCGGCGCTACAACGTTTCACTTCTGTGTTCGGCATGGGTACAGGTGGTTCCATCGCGCTATTGCCGCCAGGCATATTCGGTTCCCTTATCGCTGTTATTAACCATCTTCAGCAATAAGTCTTGGAAAGCTGTGTTGACTATTCCTAGTCAATCTTTATCAGTTCATCAATCAAACAAGCGCTTTAAAACTACTTGGGTGTTGTATGGTTAAGCCTCTCGGGTCATTAGTATGAGTTAGCTCAATGTCTCACGACACTTACACACCTCACCTATCAACGTCGTAGTCTTCAACGGCCCTTCAGAGGACTTATAGTCCTAGGGATGACTCATCTCGTGGCAAGTTTCCCGCTTAGATGCTTTCAGCGGTTATCTTTTCCGAACTTAGCTACCGGGCAGTGCCATTGGCATGACAACCCGAACACCAGCGGTTCGTTCACTCCGGTCCTCTCGTACTAGGAGCAACCCCACTCAATCATCCAACGCCCACGGCAGATAGGGACCGAACTGTCTCACGACGTTCTGAACCCAGCTCGCGTACCACTTTAAATGGCGAACAGCCATACCCTTGGGACCAACTTCAGCCCCAGGATGTGATGAGCCGACATCGAGGTGCCAAACACCGCCGTCGATATGAACTCTTGGGCGGTATCAGCCTGTTATCCCCGGAGTACCTTTTATCCGTTGAGCGATGGCCCTTCCATTCAGAACCACCGGATCACTATGACCTGCTTTCGCACCTGCTCGACCTGTCCGTCTCGCAGTTAAGCGGGCTTATGCCATTGCACTAACCTCACGATGTCCGACCGTGATTAGCCCACCTTCGTGCTCCTCCGTTACTCTTTGGGAGGAGACCGCCCCAGTCAAACTACCCACCAGACACTGTCCCTGACCCAGATAATGGGTTGAGGTTAGAACATCAAACATACCAGGGTGGTATTTCAAGGACGGCTCCATGACAACTAGCGTCATCACTTCAAAGCCTCCCACCTATCCTACACAGGTAGGTTCAATGTTCAGTGTCAAGCTATAGTAAAGGTTCACGGGGTCTTTCCGTCTAGCCGCGGGTACACCGCATCTTCACGGCGAATTCGATTTCACTGAGTCTCGGGTGGAGACAGCATGGCCATGGTTACACCATTCGTGCAGGTCGGAACTTACCCGACAAGGAATTTCGCTACCTTAGGACCGTTATAGTTACGGCCGCCGTTTACCGGGGCTTCGATCAAGAGCTTCGCTTGCGCTAACCCCATCAATTAACCTTCCGGCACCGGGCAGGTGTCACACCCTATACGTCCACTTTCGTGTTTGCAGAGTGCTGTGTTTTTGTTAAACAGTCCCAGCCATCTGGTCACTGCGGCTGCCATTAGCTCCAGAAGCAAGTTCCTTCACCAACAACAGCGTACCTTCTCCCGAAGTTACGGTACTATTTTGCCTAGTTCCTTCACCCGAGTTCTCTCAAGCGCCTTGGTATTCTCTACCTGACCACCAGTGTTGGTTTGGGGTACGATTCTTTGTAACCTGAAGCTTAGAGGCTTTTCCTGGAAGCGTGGCATCAGTAACTTCATGACCGTAGTCACTTCGTCTCGGCTCTCGGAATAAAGTACAGCGGATTTGCCTACCGTACATCCCTACCACCTTTCACCAGCACTACCAACCGCTGGCTTACTTAGCCTTCTCCGTCCCCTCATCGCAGTTACAAAAAGTGCAGGAATATTAACCCGCTTCCCATCGACTACGCCTTTCAGCCTCGCCTTAGGGGTCGACTCACCCTGCCCCGATTAACGTTGGACAGGAACCCTTGGTCTTCCGGCGAGGGAGTCTTTCACTCCCTTTAACGTTACTCACGTCAGCATTCGCACTTCTGATATCTCCAGCATGCGTTACCACACACCTTCACAGACTTACAGAACGCTCCCCTACCACTTGCACTTACGTGCAAATCCGCAGCTTCGGTGACTAGTTTAGCCCCGTTACATCTTCCGCGCAGGCCGACTCGACTAGTGAGCTATTACGCTTTCTTTAAATGATGGCTGCTTCTAAGCCAACATCCTAGCTGTCTAAGCCTTCCCACATCGTTTCCCACTTAACTAGTACTTTGGGACCTTAGCTGGCGGTCTGGGTTGTTTCCCTCTTCACGACGGACGTTAGCACCCGCCGTGTGTCTCCCGGATAGTACTTACTG
>NZ_OY782757.1:2715000-2837500 GCF_963678185.1 uncultured Tolumonas sp. | reverse complement strand
CTGACTGTATTCACAATGATGCTGCAATAAAAATTGCTGTAGCGCTTCATCTTCAATCCCTTCGACAACCACTTCATAACCCAGATTTTGCACAATACACAGGATACCTAATAACAGTTGGGTGTCCTTATGATCATGCGGCACGGTCAGCACAAAGCTTCGGTCAATCTTCACAATATCGATGGGAAATTTTCTTAAGTAATTAAATGAGGAATATCCGGTACCAAAATCATCGATCGCGATCCGGCATCCGGCTTCACGCAAAGTATGCAGGCGCGCCAGATGTTGGCTTTGTGTATCCATCAACAGCGATTCAGTGACCTCAAAGATAATTTTTGCCGGCGCAATATGATGTTGCTGGATCACGTCCAGCCAGCTTTTCGCTTGCACATCTAATTGCAAAAATTCGATGATCGAACGATTGATGCTGAGTTCTAACCAATCAAACCCGGCTTGATGCAATAGCGCCAGATCGACACAGGCTTGTTCCAGAATTTTTTCACCCAGCAACCCGATCAAGCCACTCTCTTCGGCTAACGGGATAAACTGATCCGGTGGAATGTTACCTAATTCAGGATGTGACCAGCGGGCCAGCGCTTCCAGTTTGCCGACACGCTGACGCTGATTATCCCAAATCGGCTGATAGGCAACCCAGATCCCATTGTTTTGCACGGCATCTAGTAAATCTTGCTGTAATTTTTGGCGATATGACAGCTCTTGCCGCACACCGGCTGAAAATGCCAACATCGGCAAATGACGGTTGCGGGCAATAAACAAGGCTTGTTCTGCCCGGCGCCATAACGCACCTGGACTGCGCGCATCTAACGGCCATAATGCGCCACCCAAGGTGCCAGAAATAGCGATTTCGCTGTCGCCATTTTTAAATGGCCGTAACACCTCGGCATACACTTCCTCGGCTAACTGCTGTGCTTGTTCTGGTTGATCCATGCCGGGGATCAGTAACGCAAAATCATCGCCACCCACACGTGCTACCATCCCCCGAGGCCCCAGCAAGCGCTGTAAACGTAACGCTAATTGCTGCAAGATGCGATCACCGGTTTGGTGATCAAATTGATTGTTGATTTGGCGAAACTGATCCAGATCGAGCGTTAACAAAGTAAATGGCTGCGTACCCCTGCAAAGGAGGCGCAATTGGTTATCAAAGGAGAGACGGTGTAATAAACCGGTCAGTGGATCGAGCTGTTCTTCATCGACAGACATGCCTCGTTGGACAGAGAAAACCCCTAATAACTGCACATTCCCTGACTGAGCAGCAGTCTGGCGTAACATAAGTTGATAAGGTAACCAGCCTTGGGTTTTATGCTTTAACCACAGCGCACCTTGCCAACGACCGGAGGTCATCAATTGCGATAATACGATATCCCAGTCCACCTGAAGCATCGCCCGTAATTGCGTGCGGCGCATCCTTAGTAGTTCCAGTAAGGAAAAACCGCTTTGGCGACAAAACGCCGGGTTGGCTTCCAGCAAAAAACCGTTTTTATCCAGTAAGACTACCCCATCATCAAATTCTTGATATAGCGTATGGCCTATCTGAGACAACTGGCGCTCATCGACACAAGTACAACGAGTAACATGCCAGCGATGTAGTATTTCGCGGCAGCCATGTACCAGTCTACGCATTCCTTTGCGTAACATTTTAAAACCTTTTATATGTCGCACCTAACCAGCCAGGGCTATATAAATTCAATTATTAAGCCAATTTATGCAAATAACGGTTCTACAACCTAATTTCCAATGCCGGGGAATGCAAGACAAACAAAACAGGAGGAATAAATCCTCCTGTTTTTATTACGCTTTTTTATGACCGCTGATTATTCCACTGTCACTGATTTGGCTAGATTTCGTGGTTGATCCACATCGGTGCCCTTGATCAGCGCAATGTGATAGGCCAGTAATTGCATCGGAATGGTGTACACAATTGGTGCAATGATGTCAGCCACACTTTCCATTGGCATCACACGCATAGTGTCATCACTGGTGAAACCGGCTGCCCGATCAGCAAACACATACAACAAACCACCGCGTGCACGCACTTCTTCCACGTTGGATTTCAGTTTTTCCAGCAGTTCATTATTTGGAGCCACCACAATGATCGGCATTTCGCTGTCGATCAGCGCTAACGGGCCGTGTTTTAACTCACCAGCGGCATAGGCTTCTGCATGGATATAGCTGATTTCTTTCAGTTTTAATGCGCCTTCCATCGCGATTGGATATTGATCACCGCGACCTAAAAACAGACTGTGTTGCTTGTTAGCAAACTGTTCGGCCAAGGCTTCGATTTGTTTATCCAGCTGTAAGGCATGCTCAATCTGCATTGGTAAGGCTTGTAATGCACTCGCTACACAATGCTCGTCGGTTTCACTCATATTACCGTTACCACGGCCAATCGCTGTCACCAGCATGAGTAAACCAGTTAGCTGAGTGGTAAACGCTTTAGTCGATGCCACACCGATTTCTGCACCAGCGCGGGTCATAAAGGCCAGGTCAGATTCACGCACCAAAGACGACCCCGGCACGTTGCACAAGGTCAGACTGGCCATATAGCCCATCTCTTTCGCCAGACGCAACGCAGCCAGAGTATCGGCGGTTTCACCAGACTGAGACAAGGTGATGATCAGGCTATTTGGGTGCACGACGGATTTGCGATAGCGGAATTCAGATGCAATTTCGATGTTACAGGAAACACCCGCCAGCGCTTCAAACCAGTAACGCGCCACCATGCCAGAGTGATAAGAAGTACCACACGCCACGATCTGCACGTGTTGTACTTTCTGGAAGATTTCACGTGCATGTGTACCGAAAGATTCCGGCACAATGTGATTGCCAACCAGACGACCTTCCAACGTATTCAGGATCGATTGTGGCTGTTCATAGATCTCTTTTTGCATGTAATGGCGATATTGACCTTTATCACCGGCGTCATGCGACAGTTCCGATTCGATTTCCGCACGTTCAACTGGTTGACCGGCGTGATTAAAGATCGTCACGCCTTTACGGGTGACTTCTGCCACATCACCTTCTTCCAGGAACAGGAAACGACGAGTCACTGGCAACAGCGCCAATTGATCAGATGCGATGAAATTTTCACCCAAGCCACGACCGATAACCAGAGGTGAACCTGAGCGTGCTACGACCAGACGCGATGGATCACGACGATCCATCACTACAGTGCCGTATGCGCCGCGCAGTTCTTTTACTGCCGTTTGCAGTGCCTGCAGCAGGCTACCCGCAGTTTTCAGGTAATGGTGCACCAGATGCACAATCACTTCAGTATCGGTCTGTGAGACAAATTCGTAACCTAACCCCTGCAGTTTAACGCGCAGTTCTTCATGGTTTTCGATGATACCGTTATGGACGACTGCTAAATCACCATTGGAAACATGTGGATGTGCGTTGATTTCTGACGGTTCGCCGTGGGTTGCCCAGCGCGTATGTGCAATACCAGTACCGCCAGACAAAGGTTGTTCTTCCAATGCGGCAGCCAATTCCTGCACTTTACCCAGACGACGAACACGCTGTAATTCGCCTTGCGCATTGATGATTGCCACACCCGCAGAGTCATAACCACGGTATTCCAGACGACGTAAGCCTTCTACCAGAATTTCAGAAATATCACGCTGGGCTACTGCACCGACGATTCCACACATATGTATTATTCTCCAGTCTGCTCAGACCTTGTATATAGAACACCGGTACGCGGTAAATACATCCCTGTACGCTCGGCTGCCGCATCCCTGCGGCAAACGACCGGCTTATCTATATACGAGATCTTCGTTTAAATTAGTTATTAACCAGTTATTGACGCACAAATCACATGCACATCATGTTGTTCAATTTGTTGCTTCAGCTCTTCCCCGATCCCATCATCAGTGATCAAGGTGTCTATCGCACTCCACGGCAATTCCAGATTGGGAATACGACGGCCAAATTTTTCGGAATCCACCAGCACGATCACTTCACGCGCCACTTCCGCCATTACGCGCGATAAACCAACCAGTTCATTAAAGGTAGTAGTGCCACGCGCTGGGTCAACGCCGTCGGCACCGACAAACAGCTGATCAAAATCATAGGAGCGCAGTACCTGTTCTGCCACCTGCCCCTGAAACGCTTCGGAGTGCGGATCCCAGGTACCGCCGGTCATCAGCAAGGTTGGTTCATTTTCTAATTCCCGCAACGCCTGCGCTACAGTTAGTGAGTTGGTCATCACCACCAGACCGCGTTTGGCCGCCAATAATGGGATCATCGCACCGGTGGTGCTGCCACTGTCGATGATGATGCGGTTATGATCGCGAATATGCTGGATTGCCGCTTGTGCGATAGCTAACTTTCGTTGTGAAACTTTAGCTGGCACTTCTTCCGCTAAAATCTCGGACGGCAGCGAAATAGCGCCACCGTAACGGCGTAACAGCACACCACTGCGTTCCAGCTCAGCTAAGTCTTTACGGATCGTCACTTCGGAGGTGGCAAAACGCTGCGACAGATCTTCCACGCTCACTTCGCCCTGTTCATTGAGCAGGGAAATAATGGCATGCCGACGTTGTTGTGTGTTTCGCTTGATCATCACTTAAGTTTCGATTCGAAATTTAAAGAGCAGTATATTCTTACAAAAAGAAACTTCAAGCCGGAGAGTTAGAATTTTTAGCCGGAAATAAAAAGCCCACACGATGGTGGGCCTGAACTATTCGGATGACCTGACTAATGCAGATTACTTTTTCTGTTTTACCGGACGTTGCCAGCCAGTTACATGATGCTGTGGCACGCGGCTCAAAACCAGTTCATCTTCTGCCACATCACGGGTGATGGTCGAGCCAGCCGCCAAGGTTGCACCTTTAGCAATACGAACCGGAGCCACCAGTTGGGTGTCGGAACCGACAAACACATCATCTTCAATGATGGTTTTATGTTTATTGGCGCCATCGTAGTTACAGGTGATCGTACCGGCACCGATATTCACGTTAGCGCCAATATCGCTATCACCCAGATAACTCAAGTGACCCGCTTTGGAACCGAAGCCCAATTTGGCATTTTTCAGCTCCACGAAATTGCCGACATGGGCTTGTGCCGCAAGTTCAGCGCCGGGGCGCAAACGGGCAAACGGGCCCACCGTGCAGCCTTCCGCCAAGGTCGAACTTTCAATGACGGAATATGGGCTGATAATGCTGTCATCAGCAATAGCGCAGTTTTTCAAAATACAGCCAGCACCAATCTGCACGCGATGGCCGAGCTCCACCGAACCTTCAATGATCACATTGGCATCGATCACCACATCTTCACCGCAAATCAGTGTGCCACGCAGATCAAACCGCGCCGGATCCAACAGCGTAACGCCGTCCAGCATCAGTTGTTCGGCTGCGCGTTTTTGATAGAAGCGTTCCAGATTGGCTAATTGCAGACGGTTATTGGCACCTTCCACTTCCTGCGCACAGCTTGGTTGTGCCGTTTGTATGGAACTACCGGCCTGATGGGCTGCCGCAATCACATCGGTCAGATAATATTCACCCTGCGCATTTTTATTGGTTAAACCTGCCAGCCACTGTTTCAACTGTTTCGCCGGCGCCACCAGCACACCGGTGTTCACTTCGTTGATCCGCTGCTGGCCAACACTGGCATCTTTTTGCTCAACGATGCCGACAACCTGATCGTCCGTACGCAAAATACGACCGTACCCAGTAGGATCATCCAATGATACCGTCAGTAAACCAATGCCGTTTTCCGGCTGGACTTGCAACAGCGCCTGTAATGTCTCGGTGGTGATCAACGGCGTGTCACCGTATAACACTAAGACGTTGGCATCATCCGGGATCGCCGGTGTTGCCTGTGCCACGGCATGTCCGGTGCCCAGCTGTTCAGCCTGCAGCACCCACTCGACATCGGCTTCATTCAATCTGGCCTGCATCACTTCACCGCCATGGCCATACACCAGATGAATTTTATCGGCATTCAGTTGGCGGGCGGTGGCAATAACATGGCTAACCATCGGGCGCCCAGCGACAGGATGCAGCACTTTTGGCAGGGATGAGCGCATACGGGTGCCTTTACCCGCCGCCAGAATAATCACATGCAGAGACATAACGAACCTCAATCATTACAGATGGGCGTTATTCTAGAAGAAAAGGGGCGTTGCAGGACAGAACTAATCAACCCTCGGCGGCGCATATTGTCACTCCAAAATATATGCCACTGTAAAAACCAATACCCTGTCAGATTTTCTCTGTGCGCAAGGACTGAATTGGCGAACAAATATTTTGCGCAAAATATGACCCATCATGTATCTTGTTGCGCGTTGTCAACTGACAACTAATAACTAAATAAAACACGGGACAAAAACGAATGAATAACTTTACTTTTCCATTGGAAGAGCAGCGTTTTCGCATCCAAAATTGCCAAACACCACAAATATTGGCCGATCAACTGGCCAAACTTTGCCTCGCCAACGGCTTTGAGTATTACCAGCTCTGCCTGACACTGCGCCGCGGCTTACAGCAAACGGATCTGACCTTACTGATGCAAACGCCGGAAAATTGGGCTGAGCATTATGCACAAAACACCACCATCCAGAATGATTCACTGTATCTGCGTTCGCAGTCGCAAAGCCGCCCCTTATTCTGGCAAGCAGATGTCAAACTGGAACATGAAGCCTTTCTACCGATGGATTGCTGGCGTCAGTTCGGCATGGAAGAAGGAATTGCGATCCCGCTACACGGACCATCAGGGTTTTACGGCTATTTTGCCCTGAGTCGCCATCGCAAAGAGCCGATCCGCTTACAGGATTATTTCCACCTCAGTTATCTCGGCCATATTATTCAGGAACAGGCTATTCCGTTATTCTCGCCGGAACAATCGTATTTATCCTCGCGGGAAAAAGAGTGTCTGTTCTGGGTCAGTGAAGGCAAAACATCGTGGGAAATTGCCCAGATCCTTGGCATCACCGAACGTACGGTCAACTTTCATCTGAATAATGCCATTCGCAAAAGTGGCTGCAAAAACCGCTACCAGACGGTGGCCAAAAATATTATTACTGGGGAACTGGTACACGCTGTCAACCGGATCAGCCTGACCAATATGATCCAGCAACCACAACCGTTATCTGCTTGATAAACACCTTGAGACGCAGCATCGAAAACTGCGTCTCCTCTTTCTATTCCGCACATTCCATCCTCTGATCTTTTAGTCGCACGAATAGGTTTGTCCGTACAGGTACAGTTGTTGCAATAACTGTTTCAATCTGCACATTTTTAATGCCGCTATACGCACTAAAAAATTACGCGCTATATGTTAAATCGCATATCCACCTGTTTTGAGAGGTTTTCATGTCCCGACAACCAACTTCGACGCCACCCGCTTTATTAGGGGAACTTAAATTATGCACTGAAGTGGGGCCTTCTTTAGGGGATACCCGGATTCAATTATTAGAAGCGATTGAACGTTTGGGCTCGTTATCGCAAGCGGCTAAATCCATTCCCATGTCGTATCGTGCCGCCTGGGATGCGTTGGACGAGATGAATAATCTGGCAGAGCAGCCGTTGGTGATCCGCACCGCTGGCGGGAAAAATGGCGGAGGCACTCAACTGACCGCCTACGGTAAACAGACCGTTGCTTTGTATCGGGCACTGCAGGCGGAATATCAACAAGTTCTCGAAAGAGTACAACAGCAACTACAAAATAAACCCTGTCAGCAAGATGACAATTTTTACGACATCACGCAATTTCGTCGTTTATTACGTCGCATATCGATGCGCAGTAGCGCGAGAAATCAGTTTGTCGGCACGGTGGTGGCGCTACGTACCGCACCGGTCGATTTTGAAGTGACCTTACAGTTGGATGATAACGTGCAGCTGATTGCCGTCATTACCCGTGAGTCAGCCGAAAGTTTAGGTATTGCCATGGGGCAAGAGTTATACGCGCTCGTAAAATCCTCGTCGGTCATGCTAGTAACGGATCGGCAATTAAAACTCTCCCCCCGCAATCAGTTGTGGGGGCACATCAGCAAAATTCATCGCGGCCCAGTGAATAGCGAAGTGGTGATCAATCTGCCCGGCGATAAAACCGTGTGTGCGGTGGTCACTACCGAAAGCGCCGATAACATGCAATTGCAGGAAAATCAGGAAGCGTGCGCAGCCTTCAAGGCATCGGCGGTTTTACTGTGTAGTTATCAAGGATAAGCATTAAGGATAAACCAGCATGATGGAACAAGACTGGAACACGGTGTGGCTGACACTCAAACTGGCCTTGTTGGTCATGGGAATCTTGTTACTCGTTGCCACACCGCTGGCCTGGTGGCTATCGCAAACCCGCAGCCGTTATAAACCGCTGTTTAATGCCATCTTAAGCCTGCCAATGGTTTTACCGCCGACCGTGTTGGGCTTTTATCTGTTGTTATTACTCGGCCCCCATGGCCCGGTGGGGCAATTATTAGTCGCGTTACATTGGCAGGCTCTACCCTTTAGTTTTGCCGGTATTGTACTCGGTGGTGTCTTGCATAGCCTGCCGTTTGCCATTCAGCCGATCCAAAACGCCTTCGAAGCAATGGGTGCACGCCCGTTAGAGGTCGCCGCTACGTTACGGGCATCGCCGCTGGATCGTTTTTTTTCCGTCGCACTGCCTCTGGCGAGGCCAGGTCTAGTAACCGCTGCCGTAATGGCGTTTTGCCACAGCATCGGCGAATTCGGCGTGGTGCTAATGATTGGTGGCAGCATTCCCGGCGAAACCAAAGTGTTGTCGATCTTGCTGTATGAGCACGTCGAAAATCAGGAATATCTGCAAGCACACTGGCTGGCTGGCGGCATGGTGTTATTTGCCATGCTGGCACTGCTGCTGATCTACTGGTTTGGTCAAAATCGGAGTGCACAGCATGCCTGATATTTCGATCCGGCTGCGTTGGCCACGTGGTGATTTTGAGCTGGATGTCGCACTGCAATTACCCGGGCAAGGTGTCAGTGCGTTGTTTGGACCATCAGGCTGCGGCAAAACCACCTGCCTGCGGGCACTGGCGGGGCTGGAAAAATTACCAGATGCCTATATCGCAATTGGTGATGAGATCTGGCAAGACTCAAGCCGAAATATATTCATTCCCCCGCATCAGCGCGCATTAGGTTATGTCTTTCAGGAAGCCAGCCTGTTTCCGCATTTATCCGTCGAACAAAATCTTCTGTTTGGCGTGAAACGGCTACCGAAGCAACATCCGAAAGCCGATTTTGCTTATATCTGTCAGCTGTTAGGTATTCAGTCATTATTACAACGCCGCCCGCACCAATTATCTGGCGGTGAACGGCAACGAGTGGCGATTGCCCGTGCGTTATTATTGGCACCGAAGATTTTATTGATGGATGAACCGCTATCTGCGCTGGATCAAGCCAGAAAACAGGAGATCTTACCTTATCTGGAACAGTTACACCGGCAATTGTCGATCCCTATTATTTATGTCAGCCATGCCACCGATGAAGTTTCGCGATTGGCTGATCATCTGACCCTGTTGCAACAGGGTCAAGTGGTGGCCTCCGGCCCGTTAAATGACACCTTATCACGCTTAGATTTACCGGCTGATTTTGCTGAGCAAGCGGCGGTGGTATGGGAGATGACGCTGCATGAACTGGAGGATGATGGTCTGGCGCATTTACAAACCGCCGATCAGATCTCGTTGTTAGTCGGGCAGACCAAACAAGCACTTGGTAGCCGCGTTCGCTGCCGCATCGATGCTCGTGATGTCAGCCTTAGTCTGCATAAGGCAGTTGATTCCAGCATTTTGAATTTATTACCTGCCACCTTGCTAGAGATGATGCCGGTAACAACACCGGGTCATTTACTGGTGAAATTACAAGTCGGTCAACAACCGCTACTGGCGCGCATCACGCAACGCTCGGCACATACCCTGAAACTACAGCCAGCGATGCCATTATGGGTGCAGATCAAAGCGGTAGCACTATTGGAATAACACCGACCGACACATATACCCTTCGGACTTGAAGTTGCAGCGTCGTTGACAGCGTTCTCTCACCCCAATCACATAGCCTATCTATGTTCATGGGGATTCGTTCACTTGTCGCCTTGATACAACTCCAATTACTTTGGGTATACTGAAAATTCAATACCAACAGGACCAATACGCATGTCTTTGAAAGATTGGGGTTTCGCTCTGCTGATTGTGTTTGCATGGGGATTTAACTTTGTCGTGATCCACTGGGGCCTCGACGGGTTATCGCCGTTATTGTTAGGCGCTTTACGTTTCTCGCTGGTTGCTTTTCCGGCCATCTTGTTTGTCCCACGCCCCAAGATCGCCTGGCGCTGGCTGTTAGCCTATGGGTTGACGATTAGTTTCGGGCAATTTGCCTTTTTATTTACCGCGATGAAAGTGGGTATGCCAGCTGGGATCGCATCGCTGGTTTTACAATCGCAGGTGTTATTTACCCTGCTGTTTGCTGCCGTTTTGTTACGCGAACACTGGTTAGCGCATCAGCCATTTACCTTAGGTGTTTCTGCGCTGGGGTTAGTGTTACTTGCCACTCAGCAAGGGCAAGGTGGTATGACGTTGGCGGGTTTCCTGCTGACCATTTGTGCTGCTGCCTGTTGGGGCTTAGGCAATATCATTAACCGTCATATCTCACGTCAGGCATCCCTGAATCTGCTGAGTCTGGTGGTCTGGAGTGCGCTGATCCCGCCTTTGCCATTTTTTCTGGCTTCCTATTGGCTGGAAGGGCCCACGGTGATGGCAAACAGTTTGTTGCACCTGCAATGGCATTCCGCATTGGCCGTGGTTTATCTGGCGTTGATCGCAACCTTATATGGTTATGTTGCCTGGGGACGTTTGCTGCGCACCTATCCGGTGGCACAGGTCGCACCACTCACCTTATTGGTGCCACTGGTCGGTCTGTTTTGCGCACGACTATTTTTGAATGAACAACTGACACACTGGCAATGGCTCGGTATTTTGCTGGTGTTAGCCGGTTTGTTACTCAATATATTCTGGCCCCGCTGGCTCAAAGTTCGTCACCGTCAAATGATAAAACCCACTGATCATTAGCTCAGTAACGACAGAGATAAAATCATGTAAATCTTCACGAGAGGCAGACAAATCTCGCTATGATGTCCGGCGAAGATGAGCGTGGAGCTGAGACGTGGCATTATTAAAAAAACGCTGGTTATATTTGATCTTGCCACTACTGGCACTGACGGTTGCCTTTAGTGCCTTACGCGGCCCGGCACCAATCCAATATATCACGGCCCCGGTTCACTATGGCGATATTGAACAAACCGTATTAGCTACCGGCACGCTGAGCGCCATCAATCAGGTCAGTGTCGGTGCGCAAGTCTCCGGCCAGCTAAAATCACTTAAAGTCGCACTGGGTGAGCAAGTTAAAAAAGGCCAACTGGTCGCCGAAATCGACCCGATCTTACAGCAATACACGCTGCGTCAGGCACAGGCCAATCTGGATAGTGTGAAAGCACAAAAACAAGCCAAACAAGCCCTGTTACATCAATACGAATTAGCCTATCGCCGGCAACAACAGATGTGGCAACAAGATGCAACCTCCCAAGCGAATCTGGAGGAAGCTGCCGCGTCATTAGATACCACCCGCGCGGCCATTAGCCAGTTAGATGCCGAAATTACCGCAGCACAGGTTTCCGTTGATACCGCAAAAGCCAATCTGGGTTATACCCGCATTACTGCGCCGATCAATGGCACTGTGATCTCCGTCGTTACCAAAGAAGGTCAAACCGTCGCCGCGTCACAATCAGTACCAACCATTATCAAGCTGGCCGACCTCGACGCCATGACGGTGAAAGCTCAGATCTCCGAAGCCGATGTGATCAACGTAAAACCGGGCTTGAAGGTCTGGTTCACCACATTAGGCGAACCAGATAAACGTTATACCGCCACCTTGCGAGCCATTGAACCGGCATCCACATCTGACAGCAGCGATAGCAGCAGCTCTTCCAGCAGTTCCAGTTCATCCAGCTCGTCTTCATCATCGTCCAGCTCCAGTGCTGTGTATTACAACGGCCTGTTTGATGTGCAAAATCCCGAACATCGACTGCGCGTGTCTATGACGGCACAAGTGACGATTGTTTCCGGGGAAGCCAAAAATGTACTGCTGCTGCCGGTCGCTGCGATTGAAAACGATGGACACCAACAAGCGTATGTCCGGGTGCTGGAACACGCTCGTGTTGTTAACAAAACCATCCAATTGGGATTAAAAGACAGCCTGAATGCACAGGTGCTGAGCGGGTTGAATGACGGCGACAGTATTATTCTCGGTGACAGCAAAAGTAGTGAAGCTGGCGCGAGTAATTCAGGCCGCATGATGCCGCCACCACCGGGGCCTTGATCATGACGAATGCCGCGCCGTTATTGGCCTTACAGCACATCAGTCGTCATTTTCAGACTGGTGATGACCGCTTGACTGTACTGGATAATATCAATCTGGATATTCACGCCGGCGAAATGGTGGCGATCATTGGCGCATCCGGCTCCGGTAAATCGACGCTGATGAATATTCTCGGTTGTCTGGATCGCCCCAGTCAGGGCGAATATCGTGTTAACGGTCAAAGTACCGCCACCTTAAACAGCGATCAACTGGCTGATCTGCGCCGCGATTGCTTTGGTTTTATCTTCCAGCGTTACCATCTGTTGTCACATCTGAAAGCGGAAAGTAACGTGGAAATTCCCGCCATTTATGCCGGTAAACACAAAACTTCGCGCCTGCAACGGGCTCGTGCATTACTGCAACGCTTAGGCATTGCCGATAAACAGCGCAATCGCCCCAGCCAGCTCTCTGGCGGGCAACAACAACGCGTCAGTATTGCCCGGGCGCTGATGAACGGTGGCAATGTGATTCTGGCTGATGAACCAACGGGGGCATTAGACAGTCAAAGCGGCAAAGAGGTGATGCAGATCCTGCGGCAACTGCATCGACAGGGGCACGCTATTGTGCTGGTTACGCATGACCAAAATATTGCCGCGCATGCGGAACGGGTGATCGAAATCAGCGACGGTCGTATTCTTGCCGACCGTAAACAAACGCCTTGTCACATCGACCTTCCACTTGCTAGTCAGGATTTACCTGAGCAACCCCAAATACCACAGACCGCCAGTTGGTGGGTGCGCCAATCGACGCGTTTTTCCGAAGCGTTCAAAATGGCATGGCTCTCGATGCTTACCCATCGGATGCGCACCTTACTCACCATGCTTGGCATCATTATCGGTATTACCGCCGTAGTCAGTGTGGTAGCCGTTGGTCAGGGTGCACGCAATAAAGTGATCAGCGATATCAGCTCCATGGGCACCAATACCATTGATGTTTACCCCGGTAAAGATTGGGGCGATCGTAATGCCAGCGCTATTCAAACACTGACCCCACAAGATTTACCGCTCTTGAGCGGGCAAATTTATACCAACAGTGTTACGCCCAGCGTAAGCACCAATGCGCTGTTACGTGACGGCGGCAAAGCATTATCCGCGATGGTGTACGGCGTCGCAGGCCAATATTTTCAGGTCAAAGATCTGCAAATGGCGTATGGAAAAACCTTCGATCAAACCGCCGTGGAACAACTGCAACCGGTAGTGGTGATTGATCACAACACCTTGATTAAATTATATGGCAAGCATGTTAACCCGGTGGGTAAAGTGATCCTGCTGAACAACCTGCCCTGCCGTATCATTGGCGTCACCGCCGAGAAAAAAAGTTCGTTTGATACACAGAACCTGAATGTCTGGCTACCCTACACTTCCGCCATGTATCGGCTGATGGGGCAATACTATTTCAGCTCCATCTCGGTGCGCATCAAAGACGGGGTTTCCAGCAGTATTGCCGAACAGCAGATCATTAAATTGCTGACCCGCGTGCATGGTCGTAAAGATTTTTACACCCGTAACAGCGATAGCATTTTGCAAACTATCGAAAAAACCACCGCCACACTGACGTTGTTAATTTCCTCAATCGCGGTGATTTCCCTGATTGTCGGTGGGATCGGGGTGATGAATATCATGTTGGTGTCAGTGACGGAACGAACTCGTGAAATCGGCATTCGTATGGCAGTCGGGGCCCGTCAGCAAGACATTCTGCAGCAATTTTTGATTGAAGCTGTGATGGTGTGTTTACTGGGTGGCACGCTTGGTATTGCTCTTTCATTTGCAGTGAGTGCCATATTTTCATTTTTTGTCAGCAGTATTCAGATGGCTTTTTCCGTCTGGTCTTTGGTTTCTGCCTTCCTGTGCTCATCCCTGATCGGCGTGTTGTTCGGTTATCTGCCCGCCCGGAATGCAGCCCGGCTTGATCCGATAGAGGCATTGGCGCGTGAATAAATTCAGCTTGTTATATCTGTCACTCAGCCTGCTGACCGCGTGTAGCCAGCACACCACACCGCCACCGGCTGCCGATTTAGCACCGGTGGTGCCAGCGCAGTGGCAGCAACATAAACTAACCGCGAATCAGGTATTGCAGCAGCCACACTGGTGGCAAGCGTTTCAAGACCCTGCGCTGGATCAGTTGATCCAACAGGTACTACAGAAAAATAATGATCTGGCTGTCGCGGCCCTGAAAGTCAAACAGGCACGGTTAAGTGCCGGCCTTACGGCGACCAACCTAACGCCGGAGGTTTCTACCTCTCTGACTGCCGTACAACAAAAATCATGGCAACAAACCAACCCGGCCGATCAGGGCGGTAATATGCCGCCAAATGGTTCACAAAATAATCAAACCACCCAATATGGTACGTCACTGTCGCTAAGTTATGAGCTGGATCTGTGGGGTAAACTGGCGGATGAACGTGCGGCCGCTAATTTTGAAGCCGATGCCACCGAACAAGACCGGCAGGCATCGGCATTATCACTGATCGGCACCACCGCCACGTTGTATTGGAAACAGGGTTATCTGAACCAGTTAATTGCCCTGAACCAACAAAGTCTCAGTTACACACAGCATTCACTGCACATTGCGCAGGCACATTATCATGCTGGCGCCAATGGCAAATTGGATGTGTTACAAGCCGAACAAAGTGTGAACAGCCAGCAAGCAACGCTTGAAGATCTCTATCGGCAACGAGATGAGAATCGCAATGCCTTGGCCATTTTGTTGGATCAACCACCGGAAACCGCGTTAGAACAACCATTCACGTTGCCGCAAAGCACATTGCTGGCGATTCCGACGCATCTGCCAGCAGATGTACTGGCGCAACGGCCCGATGTGAAAGCAGCAGAACTACGTGTCCGTTCCAGTTACGCGACCGGTGAAAACACCCGGAAAAGTTATTACCCCACCTTTAGTCTGACCGGTGCATTAAGCACCAGCAGCGAACAATTGCGCTCTGCATTGCAAAATCCGACAGGCAGCATTGGGGCCGGATTGACTCTTCCCTTTATTGAGTGGCAGACTACGCGCCTGAGCATTGCCAAACAACGCGTCATCTACGAGCAAGCCGTGCGCAACTTCCGACAAACGTTTTACACTGCGTTATCAGAAGTGGAAAATCAGTTGTCGGCACGGCAGCATTACCTGAATGCCGGAACCCAACTCGCGCGTTCACTGTCGTTGGCACAACAAACAGAAACTATCTCTGCCGTGCGTTATCAGGCGGGAGATATCGAAATGCAAAGCTGGCTGGATCAGCAGGAAAACCGGCGTAGTGCTGAAAAATCGTTGTTAGAAAACCATTATCAACAACTGACTACGCAAATGGCACTGTATCAAGCGCTGGGAGGAAACCCCGCCCAGCCAGCGAAGTAATGTTTTATCCCGTGTGAAATGGCACTAGTGTGCCTGATTGGCTGGTGCAGTTCGCTGTACCAGCACTTTTTTCTCCCAACGTCGGCTACGCCAACGCCAGAACATGGTGAGACCCCGAACCCATTCATCCACCACAAACCCACACCAGACGCCCACCAGACCCCATCCCCAATGAATACCGCACAGGTAAGCGACAGGGATCGCAATGCCCCACATCGACAACAATGCCATGCGGAATGGAAAACGGGCATCGCCAGTGGCACGCAGAGAACTGATCACGATGATGTTAAAAGTACGCCCCGGCTCTAGGATCAAACTCAGCATAAACAGATGCCCTGCGGTGGCTAAAATAATGGCATCGGAGGTAAACAAGCCCATCAGATGCGGCCCAGAAATCACCACCACAAACACTGATAACACGGTTACGATAAGACCGATTTTCAGACTGCGTAATAAGCGATGATAAGCCTGATCCAGTTCGCCAGCCCCGACCAGATGACCAATCATAATTTCCGTTCCCAGACCAATCGCGATGCCAAACAGCATCACAAACAGACTGATCTGGAAAAAATACGACTGTGTGGCCAGCATTTTATCGCCCAGTAATGCGACAAAAGAGGTGATCACCATCATTTGCAACATCCAGGACAGGTTTTCACCGGCCGCCGGTAAACCGATTTTCATGATTTTACGGATAATATCAGACGAAAACCGGCAGCAATCTTTCCAGTGTAAACGCAAACCAAGCCGTTGCCGGATCAGCCACAGCAGTAACATCACGCCAACCAAACGGCCTATCACCGTAGAGCAGGCAACGCCTGCTACCGACATTTGCGGTAAACCAAACCAGCCATATAACAACAAAGCATTACCTAGCAGAGTCACCAGATTAACGATCACTGTGACGTACATAGCCTCACGCGTATGCCCGTATGCGCGCAGACTTGCCGCCAGACAAAGCGCAATCGCCTCAGGTAACAGACACAGTGCGATGATTTGTAAATAGGTCAGCCCCATTGACTGCAGGTGTTCCGGCATATTCATCAATTGCAGAATATAGGTCGAACCAAACAGAACGCCCAGTGCGACCGCCAAACCAATCAAGGCATTAAAGCCGGCCGCCTGCTGCACCACTTTTCGGGCCACATCACGCTGTCCGGCGCCCAGATATTGCGTGATCACCACACTGGAACCAATGCCGACGAAATTGAACAGCGTAATGCTGACATCAAAGATTTGGTTGCCCACCGACAATGCGGCAACGGCTTGATACGAAACATGGCTGATCATGAACGTATTCAGTGCTGCGGTCAGAAAATGCAGCGCCAAATCGATGAATAACGGCCAGGTGATCTGAAACAGCGACTGTGAACGCACTACCGATACGGAGGACATAGGACCAAAATAAAGGAAAGGAGATGAAAGCAGATTAGACGTGCTTTTAGCGGGAAACACAATCCATCATCTGTAGAGATGATTCCCGTTTTCTAAGATTTATGCTGCGTGAGCAACCTTCATTGCTGCTCACGCATTAACCGATCAGACCAGCTTTTGCAGGTGTTTTTCAGCAATCGCGACCACTTTACCAACGCGGCGACGATATTTCTCTTCGGTATGACCCAGATATTCTGTCGTCATCCAGGTTTTGACAATTTCCATCGCAATGGCAGAACCGATGATCTTGCCACCGATACACAATACGTTGGTATCCGAGTGTGAACGAGCTAGGTTGGCACAGAACGGATCCTGACAGACCGCGGCATACACACCGTAAATTTTGTTCGCGATCATCGCGCTGCCGTAACCGACACCATCGACAAAAATACCACGATCGGCTTTACCTTCACCAACAGCTAAGGAAGCGGGATAAACGGAATCCGGCAGATCACAGGCATCTTCACTGTGAGCACCAAAATCCAATACTTCGTGTCCTTGGCTTTGCAGATACGCTTTGATCTCTTCTTTCAGAGAAAAACCCGCATGGTCACTGGCCATTGCTATCTTCATGTTACGCTCCATACCTGTACTGTTCAGAATAAGATTACGGCAATTGTCTTCTTCTGCGCTGTGAAACACAGCGCCTACCCAGCATTACTCCGGACTTTAAGGCGACGTGGGATCACCTCAATCCCTGGGGTGTAATTATGTTCAGTGGTTGCCGCTAACGCTAACGCCAATGCCCGCTCAGCTATCAACGATAACTGCTGCGGTAATGCATTTACGTTCACGGGCAGAAAATCCAATAATTGATTGTCACCAAAAGTAGCCAATCGCAATTTTTGCATCAAATCCGGGTATTCACGTAAGGTATCCAGAACACCTTCCAGCAACACATACGAGGTGGTGACCAATGCTTCCGGCATGACGCCACGAGCAATCCAGTCAGCACAGATGCGAGCACCTTCACTGCGGCTGAAATGTTCACCGTAGGCGATCAACGGCTCAGCTTGCATATCTACTGAACGTAAGGCGGCACGAAATCCACGTTCACGTTCGTGCGATATCCCTAGCTCTGGCACTGCGCCCAATAAGCCAATAGTGGCTGGCAACGGCGATAATAACGAATTTGTTAATTTGATCGCGCCATCCAAGTCTTCACTGATAACCGAAGCAAATTTTTCGTCATCCAAGGCGCGGTCAATCGCAATTACCGGCAAACCTTTTTGCTGTAACCGAGGATAAAAATCGTTATACGGGTCTAACACGGTCGAGACCAGCAAAGCATCAATACGACGCGAGGTCAGCATTTCCGCCAGTGATTTTTCTGTGTCAGGATTATCATCCGAACAAGTGATGATCAGCTGAAAGCCATGCTCCCGCGCGCCCGCTTCCAGCAATTTAGCTAAGCGGGCATAACTGGTATTTTCCAAATCAGGTAAAATAAAACCAAACAGCCGGCTACTGCCTAATCGCAGTGCGGTCGCCGCCTGATCAGGTTTATAGTTATACTGATTAACCACCGCCATCACCCGCTCGCGGGTTTTTTCACTGATGCGATGTTGTTCAGCTTTACCGTTCACCACATAGCTCGCTGTTGTACGAGATACGCCTGCCAGGCGCGCGATCTCTTCAAGCTTCATGCGACCCCCATTTATCATTTTTGCTGCCGTAAATGTGCACCACATCAAATTACTGGTGATTATACAATAACCAGCTCTTGAATATCTAGCTGAAACGATACAGCATATGAACTGAAACGATTAATCTACTTTTTGGCAAATGAGAGTTGCAAACTTGCTACCCAAAGTTGCAACAAATGGATCAGAATAGGATGTGAGTGAATCGTTTGAGTTCGACGATTTGTTCTATGTTTTATATCTGACACAACTATAAGAGAGGTACACGCCATGCTGACACTGGCGGAACAAGATATTCAATTGGGGGCCAAAGCCGACGATAAGCAAAGCGCGATTCGTATGGTGGCACAGAAAATGGTTGACGCTGGTTTGATCGAAGCGCCATACGTTGATGGTATGTTGCGTCGTGAAACTCAGAACTCTACCTATCTGGGTAATGGCATTGCCATTCCTCATGGAACAACAGATACCCGTGAACAGGTTAAACAAACCGGTGTTCGCGTATTACATTTCGCTGACGGTGTTAACTGGGGCGATGGTCAGATTGCACACGTGGTTATCGGTATCGCTGCACGTTCAGACGAACATCTGGGCATTCTGCGTCAACTGACTCGTGTCCTGGCTGATGATTCTGTTGCTGATTACCTGAAACGCTGTAACAGCACCGCCGATTTAGCCAAATTGCTAAGCGGCCAAAAACCAACACCAACCCTGTTGTTGGATAGCAGCACCATTCAACTGCAAGCTTCTGCACAAGACATTCTGGGTCTGCAATCAGCAGCCTGTGCATTACTGCAGAACACTGGCGCACTGGAAAGCAGTGGCGCAGCAACCGTTCAAGCATCCACTCCTGTATGGATGGGTCAAGGACTGTGGTTAGCACGCACTAATGTTGGCGTAAAACGTACTGCAGTGTCTTTAGTTCGTCCTGTCGTGCCATTCCAACATGCCGGCCAACCAGTACAAGGTTTGTTATTGATTGCGGCTCAAGATGCGCTGCACAAACCAGTATTAGAACGTCTGGTTGACATGATCAGTGAACAAAACGTGGCTCAACTGTGGGCTGCAGACAGCATGAAAGCCATCAAGCTGCTGACTGAAAAACCAATTGAAGGTTTGGAAGGCGTGTTCACCATCACTAACCCACATGGTCTGCATGCACGTCCAAGTGCAACGTTGGTGAAAGTAGCAAAAGAATTCCAAAGTGAAATCTGGGTTGCCAACCTGGATGGTGATGGCAAATCCGTTAACGCGAAAAGCTTGATGAAACTGGTCAGCTTGGGCGTTAAAAGCGGTCATCGCCTGCAATTTATCGCTAAAGGTGATGATGCACAGCAAGCCATTAGCAAAATTGGTCAGTCAATCGCCGATGGTTTAGGCGAAGGAGCCGGTCATGAGTAAGCCTTTGCTGACTGTGACCCTTAACCCTGCACTGGATTTAACCGGTCATATCGACCAAATCCAGGTTGGCAGCGTTAATGTGGTCAAATCAGGCAGTCTGCATCCGGCAGGTAAAGGCATCAATGTTGCGCGCGTATTGCGTGATCTGGGTGCTAATGTCGCAGTGTCTGGCATCTTAGGTGCTGGCAACCAGCAGGCTTTCCGTGATCTGTTTGCTCAATGTGGCATCAAAGATCACTTTATGGCTGTACCGGGCGATACCCGTATTAACGTCAAAATGGTGGAAGAGAACGGTGAAGTGACCGATCTGAACTTCCCAGGTGTAGCGGTTGCAGACGATGAGTTGAAAGAATTTGAAGCTCATCTGTTACGTCAGGCAGAACAGTACGAATACATTGTGATGGCCGGTAGTCTGCCACGCGGTATCAGCGCTGAAGCCAGCCGTGATTTGATCGCAAAACTGCAACAGAAGGGTGCGAAAGTGCTGTTCGATAGCAGTAAACATGCACTGGTGAAAGGTCTGGAAGCCAAACCATTCCTCATCAAGCCAAACGAAGTGGAGCTGGCTGAATGGGCTGGCCGTCCACTGGATACCGAAGCTGATTTGCGTGCTGAAGCAGAAAAACTGCGTGCTGCAGGCATCACCAACGTGGTGATTTCTCGTGGTCCGGATGGTGTTCTGTGGTTGGCAGATAATGAATGGTGGGCAGCTAAACCACCACGCATGGATGTGGTCAGTACCGTAGGTGCTGGTGACTCCATGGTCGCTGGTTTTGCCTGGGGTTTAAGCCAAGGTATGGATAAAGAACAAATCCTGCGCCTTGCCTCCGCCGTTTCTGCATTGGCTGTTACCCAAATTGGTGTGGGTGTTCCGAATAAACAGCAACTGGCCGACATGATGGCCCGTATTGACGTTAAAAGATTAAGTTAAGGAATAAACTTATGAATATTGTAATTGTCACCTCTTGTCCGAGTGGCATTGCCAACAGTGTTATCGCCGCAGGTCTTCTGGAAAAAGCGGCTGCATCCCTGGGTTGGAATGCCGTAGTTGAATGTCATAACAGCGTTGAACCAGCAAAATTACTGACCGTTGATGAAATCAGCTCAGCTGATCTGGTCGTTATTGCAGGTAACAACATCGATGTTAATCGCTTTACCGGCAAACGTGTTTATCAAGCCGATGTTAGCGATGCAATCCCGGACGCAAAAGCTTTCCTACAAACGGCAGCCGCAGCAGCGACAGTGACGTCAGCTGCAGCGGTTGCTTCTCAGCAAACCCAAGAGAAACCCAAGGTGTCCCCCATGAGCAAACGTATCGTTGCTATAACCGCCTGTCCAACAGGGGTTGCCCATACTTTTATGGCTGCCGAAGCACTGGAAGAAGAGGCAAAAAAACGTGGTTACTGGATCAAAGTCGAAACTCGCGGCTCTGTTGGTGCTAAAAACGCACTGACTGCTGACGAAATCGCGCAGGCGGATGTTGTTATCATCGCTGCCGATATCGAATTGGACCTGTCCCGTTTCGCGGGCAAAAAACTGTACAAAACCAGCACTGGCGCAGCCCTGAAGAAAACCGCTCAGGAAATGGACCACGCTCTGGCCAATGAAACTGTATTCAAAGGTAGCGCTTCTGGTGCTTCTTCTGGTTCTTCAGGCAAAGCTGAGCTGCCAGGCGTTTACAAACATCTGATGACCGGTGTATCACACATGCTGCCAATCGTGGTTGCTGGTGGTCTGCTGATCGCACTGTCATTCGTGTTCGGTATCACTGCGTTTAAAGAAGAAGGCACCATGGCTGCCGCACTGATGAAAATCGGTGGTGCATCTGCGTTTGCTTTGATGGTTCCAGTTATGGCTGGTTTCATCGCATTCTCTATCGCTGACCGTCCAGGTCTGGCACCAGGTTTGATCGGCGGTATGCTGGCAAGCTCTATCGGCGCTGGTTTCTTAGGTGGTATCGTTGCCGGTTTCATCGCTGGTTACACTGCAAAAGCGATTGCTGATAACGTGAAACTGCCACAAACCATGGAAGCACTGAAACCAATCCTGATCATTCCATTGTTTGCCAGCTTAATCACTGGTCTGGCGATGATCTATGTAGTTGGTACTCCAATTGCTTCTATCATGAAAGGTCTGACTACCTTCCTGACTGGCATGTCTGGCGCAAACGCAATCCTGCTGGGTGTAATCCTGGGCGCGATGATGTGCTTCGACCTGGGTGGTCCAGTAAACAAAGTTGCTTATGTATTCGGTACTGGTCTGCTGGCTTCTAACCCTAACGTTCCTAGCTTGCCAATGGCTGCTGTTATGGCTGCCGGTATGGTGCCAGCTATCGGTATGGGTATCGCGACTTTCGTTGCTCGCAACAAATTCATCGACTCTGAACGCGAAGCTGGTAAAGCGTCTTTCGTACTGGGTCTGTGCTTCATCTCTGAAGGTGCAATCCCATTCGCAGCGCGTGACCCAATGCGTGTAATTCCATCAACAATGGCAGGTGGCGCACTGGCTGGTGCTCTGTCAATGCTGTTCGGTTGTGGTCTGATGGCTCCACACGGTGGTCTGTTCGTACTGTTAATTCCAGGCGCAATCAGCAATGCTCTGATGTATATCGTTGCTATCGCTGCTGGTTCTGCTCTGACTGGTCTGATGTACGCAACTATCAAACCATCTCAGGAAGTACAAACTGCTTAATTTGTTTCATCACAAATGGAATGAGCTCCCTCCATTTTTGTGTGCCCCCTCCCCGGCTGAATAAGCCGGGGCTTTTTGCTTTTTGACCAACAGGTGAAAGTAACCGGGGACAAGGGAAAACATCAAGCACAGTCATGACTGTGCTTTGTCGTTGATGTCATAGTGGTTTGCTGAGCTTTCACCTGCAGTCAGCAGTTAAATTGAAGAGAACCGATCAGGCTGGTCGGTTCTCTTTTTCTTTTTAGAAAAATTTTTATTTTTTATTTAAGTTTTTCCGCAAAGTTGTCGCTTTTGTTGATCGATATTGTTTTTTCAGGATTCCTATGTCGGCACAACAGCGTTTTTTCAGCAGTAAAGTCCTGTCTGGTGACTCGGCGATGGCCGTTGAAAGCTACGACTTATTCGGTAACGAACGTCAGAAACAAGCTTACATTCAGGCCTATTCGCAGCACCGCCGAACGATCAATACCTATCTGCAGGATTACCTGAGCCAACTCTTTAATGGCGCGCCCTGCGAAGTCAGTATGTCGGGGTTCAATTTGGTTACCCCAAAAACACGCCCCGCTGAAAAAAGTAATAAATTGTGGTTGAAAGCGACCATTGCAAACCAGTCAGAAGCAGCATTTCTGGCGATGGACGCGACAACCCTGCATGCATTTTCTGTCTTATTTTTAGGTGGTGTGTTGCGCGATCCGCTTAAAGAGATAGATACCGCTGCGTTGACCGAAACGGAATATCGACTCGCCTTCCAATTACTGAAACAACAAACTTACGCCTTCCTGACAACCCAGGACGTGCGAAAACAAGCCGAGATTAATTGTGAAGTGATCACCGCTGATGCCTTACCGGCACAAGGTTTATTGCTGACCACCTCATTTGCCATCGTTATTAACGGCCACACCTTAAACTGGCATTTCTGGTGGCCCATTGATGAAAATGCCGATCAAAACAACGCCACACCTGCCGCATCAAAAGCATTGGCTCATCTGCTCACCGCGACGCCAGTTCGATTACGTGTGGTGTTATCTGAACAAACACTTCCGTTAGATGTTATGACGAACTTAGCCGTGGGTGATGTCTTGCCATTAGAGCTGCCGGATCCAACACCGGCATTTATCGGTGATAGCCGCTGCCTGGAAGGACGTATTGCTGAACACCGAGGCGGCTTGGTCTTCCAAGTCACCAACCTGAAATCGACATAATTGTATGAACCGCGAAGTAAGAGAGATAAACAATATGGGATTAGATGACCTGGATAATCTGGACAATCTGGATGATTTTTTTCCGGTTCAGGAGATAGGCGCAGAAAGTACGACCACAAAATCACGGGATCTGGAATTTTTCCGTCATATTCCGGTGAAGGTCACCTTGGAGGTCGCCAGCGTGGAATTACCACTGGGTGATTTAATGCAGCTGCATGAAGGTGCCGTGGTTAAATTGGACAAACAAGTCGGTGAAGCCTTAGATATCAAAGTGAATGGTCGCTTGATGGCAAAAGGCGAAGTCGTGGCCGTCAATGGTAGCTATGGCTTACGGATTTTGTCATTACAAGATACACAGACGTTATCTGAGCTAGGCGTGGTCTGATGCGAGTGTTCTGGTTACTGATCAGTAGCATGGCCTTGCTTTGCAGCCATAACACATGGGCAGCTGATCTAACGTTACTTTCCACATCAACACCGAATGGTCCGCAAGATTACAACATCAAGTTGCAGATCTTGCTGCTGATGACGGCTTTAAGTCTGTTGCCAACCTTACTGCTGATGATGACCAGCTTCACGCGCATCATCATTGTGCTGTCGATCTTGCGACAGGCATTGGGGTTATCACAAAGCCCGCCCAATCGAATTTTACTCGGTATCGGGCTGACACTGACCTTACTGATCATGCGCCCGGTCTGGACTGATATTTATCAGCATGCCTTCAAACCTTATGACGAAAACCGCATCACTTTTTCGCAAGGGCTGGATATCGCACAAAAACCGCTACAGCAATTTATGCTGCGTCAGACCCGGGAACAAGATTTAGAACAAATGTTGCGTATCGCCGGTGAATCAACACATCTAAAACCGCAAGAAGTGCCATTTGGTGTGCTATTACCGGCATATGTTTTAAGTGAATTGAACACCGCATTCCAAATCGGTTTCATGATTTATATTCCTTTTCTGGTCATCGATCTGGTCGTCGCCAGTGTGCTGATGGCCATGGGGATGATGATGTTATCGCCCTTGATTATCTCATTACCCTTTAAGTTGATGATTTTCGTGCTGGTTGATGGCTGGTCAATGACGGTTGGTAGTCTCGCTGCCAGTTTTAACGGAGGCTAGCCATGACGCCAGAACACAGCATTGCGTTGGTGAGCGAGGGGGTAACGACCGTCATTACCATGGTGGCGATTTTAGTCGTGCCCAGCATGTTAGTCGGTTTGTTAGTGAGCATCTTTCAGACTGCGACGTCGATTCAAGAACAGACTCTGAGCTTTTTACCTCGGCTGGTAGCCACATTGCTGACTTTAGTGTTTACCGGCGGTTGGATGCTGGAACGTATCAGTGCCTTATTCCACCAAATTTTTATCAGCATTCCGGGAAGTATTGGCTGATATGGAATGGCAACAACTGACAGCGACGACGTTAATGCAATGGTTAGGGCAATGGTGGTGGGCTTTTGTTCGTATTTCTGCAGTCTTATGGATCGCGCCCATTTTCAGCGATTACAAAATCACTGCTCGCATTCGTATCATTTTGGCTTTTTTGTTAGCACTCATGTCTGCCCATCTGTTACCCAAAATGCCGATAGTTGACCCGTTTTCACTTACGACGTTATTAATTACAAGCGAACAAATCATTTTCGGGCTGTTATTTGGCCTTTGTCTGCATGCGCTGTTTTTTGTTTTAACCATGGCCGGACAGATCCTATCGCAACAGATGGGTCTATCGATGGCCGTGATCTCTGATCCGGTTAATGGCGAAAGCGATCCGCTCATTAGTGAGCTGTTGTATATCTTGTGTGTGTTGCTGTTTTTCTCCCTGAACGGGCATCTGGTGATGCTGGATGTGTTAGTGGAAAGTCTGCGCCAATGGCCGCCAGGTCGCAGTTTGTATGAGCTGGATCTGATGAAGGTTCCGGCGTTGATTGGCTGGTCAATTGGTGCAGCGTTAGTGATCTCATTACCCACCATTGCCGCCATGTTGTTGGTCAATATTGCCTTTGGCGTAATGAACCGCAGTGCACCGGCATTCAATATTTTCTCGCTCGGTTTTCCAATGAGCATGATGGCGGGGTTAATTGCTTTTGGTTTATCGCTCAGTGCTATTCCATCTCACTATATGGATTTCAGCTGGTTTGTCTTATCTGCCTTACGTGATTTAGGGGTAACACGATGAGTCAGGATAGCGCCGATAAAACGCAGGCCCCCACACGGCAACGCCTCCGCAAAGCGCGCAAAGAAGGGCAAATTGTTCGTTCCCGCGAGTTAACCAGTTGCGGCATGTTGTTATTAAGCAGTGTAGTTTTAACTTGCTGGGCACCGTCGATTGCACAATTCCTGATGGGGCTGATGCGCCAGCAATTACGGTTTACGAACACCTCACTGAGTCATATAACACGTAGTTTGCCGCAAGTGGTCGGTGAAACCTTAATAACTATGCTGGGCACGATCATTACTCCATTAGGTATTTTAGCGCTGTTTTTAATTATTGCTGGCATGTTGCCCGGCGGGATGATTTTCTCGCTGAGTAAACTGTTACCAAAAGGGGGAAACCTCAACCCGCTGGCTGGGCTTGGCAAAATACTCTCACCACAAAATCGAATGGAGCTGCTGAAAGCCATCGCAAAATGTCTGCTGATCGCTATGACATTTTTTATCTTCCTGCAGCAACATTGGCAATCGTTTATTCAACTCAGCCAACTGCCTCTCGCAGCGGCCTGTTCGCAGATGCTGTCGTTGTTAAGTTTGGCGTTATTGATCATGGGGTCGGTACTGGCGGTGATTGTCTTTATCGATGTGCCTTATCAACAATGGCAGTTCATCGAACGTCTTAAAATGAGTAAACAGGAAGTTAAAGACGAACGCCGCAGTAGCGAAGGCCGCCCGGAAGTCAAAATGCGGATCCGCAAAATACAGATCATGATGGCACGTTCCCGCTTGGCCAAACGCGTACCGAAAGCCAATGTCATTTTACTCAACCCGACCCATTACGCCGTCGCGATCTGTTACGACCTGAAAAAAGCGCAAGCGCCGTATGTGATTGCCAAGGGGCAGGATGACATGGCGCAGCGTATTCGGGAGCTCGCGGTCGAACATAAAAAGATGATGCTGACACTGCCGGAACTCACCCGGGCGGTCTATTACTCGACCCAGATTGATCAAGAGATCCCAGCCGGACTTTATACCGCAGTGGCTTATGTGCTTGGTCACGTCATGCAACTGCAAGCTTACCGTGAAGGTCGAGGCAAAGAGCCGCAACCGTTACCGCAACTGACTATTCCCCCGGCCTTTAAGCATACAGAGTAAACATGATGAAATGGCGTCAATTGATACAATCTTATTCTGGCATTCCTCTGATGGTGATGGCTATTTTAGCCATGGTCATTTTGCCACTACCGGCCTGGTTATTGGATGCCTTATTTACCTTCAATATCGTGCTCGCGTTATTAGTGTTGTTGGTCTCGGTTTCGGCCAAACGACCTCTCGATTTTTCGGTGTTCCCGACGATTTTGCTGGTCGCCACCCTGATGCGACTGTCGCTGAACATTGCTTCAACACGAGTGGTGTTACTGAATGGGCAAAACGGGGCAGATGCTGCTGGTAAAGTGATCAAAGCCTTTGGCGAAGTGGTCATTGGCGGCAGTTATGTCGTTGGTTTTGTTGTCTTCATTATTTTAATGATCATCAACTTTGTGGTTATCACCAAAGGCGGTGAGCGTATCTCTGAGGTGTCGGCCCGCTTTACGCTGGATGCGATGCCCGGCAAACAAATGGCGATCGATGCCGATCTGAATGCCGGTTTGATCGACCAGAAACAAGCCAAAAAACGGCGACAGGAAGTGGCCAGCGAAGCTGATTTTTATGGTGCCATGGATGGGGCATCCAAGTTTGTCCGCGGCGATGCGATTGCCGGTATGCTGATCTTGATCATCAACATGATTGGCGGTCTGTGTATTGGTATTTTCCAGCATGGATTGGGTTTATCGGAAGCGTTCCAGATCTACTCACTATTAACCATCGGTGATGGTTTAGTCGCGCAGATCCCCTCTCTGCTGATGTCGACCGCCGCAGCAATCATTGTGACGCGAGTCAATGATGACGAAGAGATGAGTGAGCTGGTGCGGCGCCAGTTATTGGCCTCACCTCGCGTAATGTGGACCGGTGCATTATTGATGGCGGTGATGGGTCTCGTGCCGGGCATGCCAACGCTGGCCTTCCTCAGTTTTGCGGCCGTGTTAGCCTATTCCGGCTGGCGCACGCACCAGCAACAAGAGTTACAACAAACTTCGCTGGAACAAGCCGAAGATCTGGGCGATAAAATCAAATTAACGGCCCGCGATACATTGGAATGGCAAGATCTGCCTTACCCCGATGCGATTACCGTTGAGATTGGCTATCGACTGGTGAGCATGGCTGACCCCGCCAAAAACCCCGAATTACTGACTCGTTTGAAAGGCATTCGTAAAACGCTGGCCGAGCAGTTGGGTTTTCTGCTGCCAGAGATCCGCGTGCGCGATAATTTGCACCTGAAACCAGAGCAATATCAGATCAAACTAACTGGCACTGCAGTAGCCAGTGGCCGGGTGGAAATCGACCGGTTAATGGCGATCAATAGCGGCGATGTGTACGGCAAAATAGACGGTATTTTAGTTAAAGAACCCGCTTATGGTATGGATGCAGTGTGGATTGCCGCCTCTGATCGTCCGAAAGCATTAAATATGGGTTATTCCGTGGTAGAACCAGCGTCGGTTATTGCCACACATGTGGGTAAAATTATTCGAGAAAATCTGGAAGAATTATTTGGGCTCGATGAAATATTTGCCTGGCATCAACGTTTGGCTGAAATTGCACCGAAATTATCTGAATCACTGAATCTGGCATTAACGCCAATTCAACAATTAAGAACATTGCGTTATTTATTACGAGAACAAATAAGTCTGGCAGATATTAAAACAATCGCTATTACTTTATTAGATAGTTGTGAAATAACAAAAGACCCTATATTGCTTTCTGCTGATATTCGCTGCGCATTGAAACGGGAAATAATTAAACAAATTTCCGGGGAAAAACAAAAAATAAACATTTTCACACTGGATGATAAATTAGAAAAAACATTAATGCAGGCATTGCAACAGGCCCAACAACAAGGAAAAGTGGCGTTAGATAGTTTTCCTGTGGAACCACAATTACTGAATCAACTGCAGCAAAAAATGCCGGTCATTAAAGAAAAAATGCAAAATATGAACCATCCACCGGTATTAGTGGTTGCACCACAACTACGCCCCTTATTAGCGCGTTATTCCCGTGGATTTGCTAAAAGTTTAAAAGTGTTATCGTATAATGAAATACCGGAATATTTACAAATTGATATTATCGGAACTCTCGGCTGAATTTACATAAACTAACTTAATTTACCTTTTCAATCATTGCCTAAACCAATTATAAAAAGCGAAAATATCGCCGAAAATACTCTTTTAAATAATAATAAAAACATGGCGCGTGCTTTTTAACTCATGTCAGTGATGAGCAGGGATAATAAAACCATCAGGTGGTTGGCGTTATGATAAAAGGATCCCGAGTGTTGAAAAATAACACGCTGTATATCGTGGATATACAGCCGCATGCTTATCACCATGTCCGTTCTTCTTCTGATGACATGCAAATTCATCATTTCAGTAGTGCAGAACACGTTTTTAAACATCATGAAAGACCCAGCTTATTACTGGTTGATGCTGAACTGCCCGATATGTCGCTTGCCCAGTTTGTGGCCCGTTATCATCAGTTACACCCACAAACCCAGATCATTGTGATGGTTGATGCGCATCAAAGTCAGCAAGCCAGTGAAGCACTGCGGTTGGGAGCCATTGATTACCTGCAAAAACCATTTACTCCGGGACAGCTGCGTCAGGTGATCCTAGATACCCGACAATTACTGACACCACTGGATAATTTGATTGCCGCCTCCAGCGTGTCACAAAAAGTATTGCAGCTGGCGCGCCGTGCAGCGCATACCGACGCCTCGATCTTGATCACCGGCGAATCAGGAACAGGTAAGGAATGTCTGGCGCGTTTCATTCACGAACATTCACCTCGCGATAAAGGGCCGTATATCGCCGTCAATTGTGCGGCGATCCCGGAAAATATGCTCGAGGCAATGTTGTTTGGCGTCAGCAAAGGTGCGTATACCGGGGCAATAAAATCACAGGCGGGTAAATTCGAACTGGCCAATGGCGGCACCCTGCTGCTTGATGAAATTGCGGAGATGCCATTAGCACTGCAGGCCAAGTTGTTGCGCGTGTTACAAGAACGCGAAGTAGAACGCTTGGGCAGCCATAGCCGCATTCCGCTGAACATTCGTCTGATTGCTTCGACCAACCGCGATTTACGACAACTGGTGGCACAAGGCAGCTTCCGCCCTGATCTCTATTATCGGCTGGACGTGCTGCCGTTGTGCTGGCCTAGCCTGCGCGAACGGCCCGATGACATTTTACCGCTGGCCCAGCATTTCCTAAAAAAATATGCGCCCGATTCCGACTATCAATTCAGCATACAAGCGCGTCACTTGCTGCGCCAATATCGCTGGCCGGGCAATGTCCGCGAGTTGGAAAACGTGATTCAACGCGCGCTGATCTTAGCTAAAGGTCTGCATCTGCAACCTGCCGATCTGTTATTAGCCGATGAGATGCCTGCGGCTGTTGCAACTGCAGTTGCGCCATCAAACGCATTTTTCACTGCAGAGCAAACAACCACAATGTCGGCCCGCACCGCTCAACTGTCGACATCACGAGCCAGTTCATTATCAGGCAGTAAACGCTTAGCGGAATTTCAGTATGTGCTGGAAGTGCTACACCACTGCGAAGGACATCGCACCCGAACTGCCGAAGCATTGGGCATGACCACCCGCGCCTTACGCTACAAACTCGCCGCCATGCGCGAAAACGGCATCAACATTGATTGTCCGATTCATCTTTAAGAGAACCGTTCTATGACCCTAGCAACCTCCGCCATCCAGAGCGATATTCTGGCGCAATTTTCTCAACTGGCTGCGATCGCCGATGAACCTACCGCTATTGCAAGCAACTCAATCGGGGGTGATCTCAGCAGCTCATTTGCTAATGCGTTAGCCAGCGTCAATCAGCAGCAAAATGACGCCGCCGCACAGATGCAAGCCATCGAATTAGGCACCAGTGATGACTTAACCGGCACCATGCTCAACAGCCAGAAAGCCAGTTTAAGTTTTTCCACGCTGGTGCAAGTGCGAAACAAGGTGCTCAGCGGGTTTGACGACATCATGACGATGTCGCTGTAAGGAACCGGCATGAGCGAGCTGAGTAAAACGACATCGGTTGATGTCAGAGACAATGTCAAAACCACGCTGCTGGGTTGGTTTTCCCGCTGGCGGGGCCAATCGCGCGACAATAAATTCGTCCTTATGATCGCCTTACTGGCTGCGGTGGTGGCAGCGATGATCGTGATCATTCTGTGGACTACCAGCCCCAACTTCGTACCGCTGTATGGCAAACAGGAGATGTACGACGCCGCCAACATCATGGAGCTGCTGGAAAAAGAGAAAGTGCCGTTCAAGCTGGATAAAACCTCCGGCCAGATCTTAGTGCCAGACGATCAACTGGCGCAGGTGCGTATCGCCCTCGCCGCGCGTGGCGTGCGGGCGGCCATGCCCGCAGGGATGGAGAGCCTCGACACCAAACTGGGTTTAGGCACCAGCGAGTTTATGGAGAACATGCGTTATCGCAATGCCCAGGAGGGTGAGTTGGCGCGCACCATTATCTCGCTCGATGCCGTGCGCAGTGCCCGCGTGCATCTGGCGATTCCGCAACGCACCTTGTTTGTGGGCCGTAACGAAGAGAAGCCAACCGCGTCGGTGATGTTAGATATGGTGCCCGGCCAATCGCTGGAGCAAGGCCAGATCGCCGCGATTGTGAATCTTGTCGCGGGCAGCATTACTGGCATGAAACCGGAAGCTGTGACGGTGGTCGACCAGAGCGGCAAGTTGCTGAGTCAGGAGATAAATAACGATGCCAGCTTAAGCCACATGAGTGTGCAGCAGATGGAGTATGTCCGCCGCTTAGAGGATTACATCCGTCAGCGTGCCGGTGACATGCTCTATCCGGTGGTTGGCAACGATAACTTCCGCCTTCAGATCGCCGCTGACGTTGATTTCAGTAAGGTGGAAGAGACCAAAGAGGCGCTTGATCCTAACCAGATCTTACGCAGTGAAAACGTCAAAGAGGATAAAAACAGCGCCAACAATGCGACTGGTGGTATTCCCGGTGCACTGTCTAACCGCCCACCCGCGGCCACCACCGACAAAAATAGCAAAGATAAAGACAACACCAGCAAAACCACGACCGATAACAGCAAACAGACGCAGACGGAGCGGCATGAATATAACCGGCAATATGACAACAGCCGCACGGTCACGCACACCGAATATCCATTAGGTCGCGTCAAACAGCTGAGTATTTCGGTGTTACTGAATCAAAAAACAGCCCCCAAAAGTGGTTGGAGCCCTGAACAGCTGAAAGAAATTGAAGATCTGGTCAAGCGGGCCAGTGGTTTTGATGGCACCCGCGGTGACCAATTCAGTTTGGCGAGTTTTGATTTTTCCCCCGCGATTGTCTCACCGACCGGTGCCACACCAGAAACTTTGCCTTGGTGGCAGCAAGCCAGCCTGCAAGAGATGGTGCGTTATGGCGTCGGTAGTCTGTTAGGGCTGGCGCTGATTTTCTTCGGTATTCGCCCACTGGTGAAACATCTGGTCAGCCTGCAACGCACCGATCAGAACAATGAGGCCACCATCAAACACACCGAGCCAACCCTGCAAACCATTGGCAGTCGCCCTGCCAGCCGTGCGGCGGTCTCCGATGATGACATTAACGCCATGCTCAATGATGTCGCCATGCAAAAAGGCGATCACCCTGCATTGTCGGATCACTCGCCGCTTGATCTCGACGACTTGCCTGCCGTGGGCAGTGATTTTGATGTGCAGTTGCAACATTTACAGTTATTGGTCGATCAAGAAACCTCGCGTGTCACCGACGTCATCAAACTATGGATAAACGGAAATGAACGACATTGAGCTGAATCAGGACGCCGTTGATCTGAACATCGATAACATCGAGAAGGCGGCCATTTTAATGCTGAGTATGGGGGAAGAGGCCGCCTCACGGATCTTCAAGCGCCTCAACCGTGATGAAGTGCAGCTCTTAGGCCAGTCGATGGCGCGGCTGCATAACGTGTCGACCACCGAAGCAAAATGGATCTTACAGCAGTTTTTTACTCAGTATAAAAAACAGAGCGGTATCAGTGGGGCCTCACGCCTCTATCTCGAGCGCACGCTCGATCTGGCGCTGGGCAATAAGTTCTCGCGCGACTTTTTGGATAACCTGTATGGCGATTCCATTCGTGATGAGTTGCAGTTGTTGCAGTGGGTTCCCGCCGAAACGCTGGCACGGTTTTTCCGCCACGAACACATTCAGTTACAAGCGGTGATGCTGGCATTTTTACCTTCGTCCATCTCCAGCGCGGTGTTAGATCACTTCCCGGAAACCGTGCATGACGATCTGCTGTTTCGCATCGCCAATTTGAAAGAGGTCAGTGAACTGGTGATTGAAGAGGTGCGTAACGCCAGCGAACGTTGCTTGAGTTTCTTCGCCAGCCAAGTGGGCGCCAAGGTGGACGGCATCAAACAGGTGGCTGAGATGATCAACCGCTATCAGGGCGACCGCGTGCAGTTGATGAACACGCTGCGTGTGCATGATCCTGCAATTGTTACCGAGATCGAGAAAAACATGTTCGACTTCTTCTCGCTCAAACGACAGACACCGGAGGTGTTGCAACAAGTGCTGCAAGAGGTATCGCAAGAGACCTTGGCCGTTGCACTGAAAGGGGTCGATGCCACCTTCAAGAAAGTGGTGCTGGCGGCATTACCCAAACGCATGGCACAGGCATTGGAGACTTTGTTGATGGCCTCTGGCACGGCGTCTCTGAGCAAAGTCGAGCAAGCGCGTAATGAGATCATGCAGATCGTGCGCGACATGAGTGAACAGGGCGATATGGAATATCAGTTGTATGAAGAGCCGGTGGTCAGTTGATGAGCGGAAACAACAAACGCTCGCCGCAAGGCACACCGCGACCGTACCATTTTCCACCGCTGTTCAGTAACCAAGAGCAGGCGGCAGAATATGCTGCCGCACAGCAACAGTTCGACTCCGGTTATGAGGCTGGCCACACCCAAGGCCAGCAAGAGGGCTTTGCCCAAGGCAAAGAAGAGGGGTTAGCTGCGGGTCAACAAGCGGGGCTGGAACAAGGCATGGCGCAAGGGCGTCAGGCCGGCGAACGCTTGGGCCGTCAGCAGTATGAGCAGGTGCTGCCGGTGCTAAAAAACCTGTCTGCGCAATTGCAGCAGACACTCGACCAACACCTGCAGGAACAAAAAGAGCTGCTGTTACAGCTCGTATTGCAAGTCACGCAGCGGGTATTACCCGCCGAGTTAGCCCTGCAGCCACAACAGATCTTGCGTTTAGTGGAAGAGAGCTGCGCGACCCTGCCTGACCCGCGTCGTGATGTGCGCATCTATCTGAATGTGCAAGATCGGCAACGGCTGTTGGCTCTGGGCTTTAGCACACACGGTGATTGGCCGCTGCTGGAAGATAACGAGCTCAAATCGGGTGACTGTCGCATCGAAACCAGCAGCAGCGTGGTGGAAGCATCACTGCAAGCGCGCGTCGCCGAATGCATGACTGCCGTGGCCGAAAAGTTGGATGCCCCCCATGGCGACTGATCTGCGTCAGCAGTTACAGCATCTGTGCACGTCGGAATTACCGCCGATTACCCCACTGCGCCAGTTCGGTAAGCTGGTGAAAGTCAGCGGGCTGACCTTAGAGGTGGTGGGCTGTCAGCTCACGCTCGGCCAGCGTTGTCATATCGCCACCACCGACCAACCCATTCTGGCGGAAGTGGTGGGTTTTGATCGCGATATCACTTATCTGACCCCCCTTGAGCCACTGCACGGTATTTTTGCCGGTGCGCGCGTCACACCAATCGTGGGTGAGCAGAAAATCCATCTCGGTACGCACCTGTTGGGGCGCATTGTCGATGGCCTGCTGCAACCGCTCGATGGCAAGCCGCTGCCGTTGCTGGGGGACGCAATCAGCTTGTTTCCGTCACCACTGAACCCGTTGCTGCGCCAACCAATCACCCAGCCGCTGGATGTCGGCATCCGAGCCATCAACGGTATTTTGACCGCGGGAAAAGGGCAACGCCTTGGTCTGTTTGCCGGTTCGGGGGTCGGGAAAAGTATGTTGCTTGGCATGATGACGCGGAATACCCAAGCACAGATCGTGATCGTGGGTCTGATTGGGGAACGTGGCCGTGAGGTACGTGAATTTATCGATCACAGCCTCGGGGCTGATGGGTTAGCCAAAGCCATTGTTGTAGCCGCCCCCGCCGATCAATCGCCATTACTGCGCTTGCGGGCCGCCGAATTGTGTCATCGCATGGCGGAGTATTTTCGCGATCAGGGGCATGACGTCTTACTGCTGGTCGATTCACTCACCCGTTACGCACAAGCACACCGAGAGATCGCGCTCGCGGTCGGTGAACCGCCAGCGACTCGCGGTTATCCGCCCTCCGTGTTCAGTTTGCTGACCCGCTTGGTCGAGCGCGCGGGCAATGGCGCACACCCGCAAGGCAGCCTCACGGCGTTTTACACCGTGTTAGCCGAGGGTGACGATCAACAAGATCCGGTGGTGGATGCGGCGCGCGCCATCTTAGACGGCCATATCGTGCTCACCCGACAACTGGCGGAAGCCGGCCACTATCCGGCCATTGATATCGGGGCGTCGGTCAGCCGCGTGATGCCGCAGATCGTGCCCGCGCCGTGGATGAAATCGGCACAACGGTTGCGTCAGTTTTACAGCCGTTATCAGCAGATCCGCGAACTGTTACCGCTCGGTGCTTATCAGGCGGGTGCCGACCCCGAGATGGACACCGCCGTGCAGCGTTATCCGGCACTGGCAGCATTTTTGAAACAAGGGCTGCATGAAAAAGACACACTCGATGTGACCCTAACGCAAATGACCAAAATCAGCGGGTGACTTTTATGTTGAAACATTATCTGACGTTACAGCAAAAACAGCTCGATCAACTGGGGCAAACCATGCATGCCCAGCAGCAAAAATTACGGCAGGAACAGCAACGCCAGCAGCAGCTTGAACATTATCGCGACACGCTGGCACAGGGTCTCGATCTGCGTAACCCGCTGATCCGCGAAAATTGCGATGGCATGCGCCAACAACTGCAACGGCTGGTCAGCGGCCAGCAGCAGCTGGTTTCGCAAACCCACAGTGAATTACAGCAAAACCAGCTCGAATTTCGCCAGCACTATTCCAAAGTGAAAGGGCTGGAACGCTTACAACAAAACAAAGAGTTGCAACAGCTGCAACGGGCCGATCGCCGTCAGCAAACCATGCTCGACGACCTAAGCAGCCACCGTTTCGCCCACCCGCACCGCTAGTACGACTATCCGACAAGAGGAACGAAAAATGAACGCCGCCCCAATGAAAATCGCGATTGATGATGGTTCAACCAACGTCAAAGTCAGCTGGATCGAGCAAGAGACGCTGAAAACCATCATTTCGCCAAATTCATTCCGCCGCGATTGGAAGAGTGCGGCGCTGCGTAAAGATAAACAGATCTACAACTACACCATCGGCACCAGCAAATACACCTACGACGCCACCTCGGATAAGGCGCTGTCGACCACGCACATCGAATACCAATATGACGACCAAAATCTGCTGGCCGTGCACCATGCGTTGCTGCAAACCGGCCTGCCGCCGCAGCCGGTGTCGATCATCGTCACCCTGCCCATCACCGAATATTACAACGCCGATGATTGCCAGAAAAACGAAGCCAAGATCGAAGCCAAACGTAAAAATCTGCTGCGGGAAATCAGCCTCAACAAAGGTGAACTGTTCGAGATCGCCGAAGTGCAGGTGATGCCAGAAAGCCTGCCCGCCATTCTTTCCACACTGATTGGCTCGGGTTGCAGCGAATTTACCAAATCATTGGTGATCGACTGCGGCGGCACGACATTGGACATGGGTGTGGTCGTTGGTGAGTTCGATGATGTATCTGGCATTTACGGTAACAATGAAATTGGCGTGTCGATGGTGACCGATGCCGCACGCAAAGCGCTGGCCACGGCCGACAGCGACTCCAGCTATTTGGTGGCCAATGAGCTGATCAAGCGCCGTCATGATCGCGATTTCGTGCGCGATGTGGTGAACGATGAGGCGCAGATCTCGGTGATCTTAACCAAGATCGACACCAAGATTCAGGAGTTAGGCGCGCAAGTGGCGTATGAAGCGAAGAAGTTCGCTAAAAACCCGAACCGCGTTTATCTGGTCGGTGGTGGCGCGCCGTTGATCTATTCTGCCTTGCAAGCAGCCTATGCCACACTCGGCGATCGCGTGACCTTGATCGACAATGCGCAAACCGCGCTGTCGCGTGAAATTTGTCTCTACCATGCGGAAGATGAGGTGCACAACGTCACTGAGCCGGTAGTGATTGAGGTTCAAGATGAGTAATGATGGCGCCAAGCGATTATCGCTGCTGCTGAATCTCAACCCGACCATTTCTGACGCCGATCATTTTGCGATCGGCGTGTTGCAGCGCTGGTATCGACAAGCCAAGCGCAGCCACGCTGACCCTGCCGATCTGGAAGCGTCGGTGAAAGGGTTTCACCGTGATATCTATCTGGCCGGTCTGTTTTTGCATCAGCTGCATGCCGGATTTTCCCGCCAAGTTGCGAATGCACTGACCGAAGCGCAAGTGTCACTGCCAACGCTGTTGCATTTACTCAACAGCAGCGGCTTCGCAGTGAGTGAAAAAGCACCGGCGAGCGAGTTTAGTCATCAGCAATTGATCCAACTGCACGACGCGGTTTCGGCCAACAGCCAGAACGCCCAGATCGACGCCATGACCGCCGAGATCCGCGCGCTGACTGGCATGGTGCAAGAGCAGCAACAACAGTTACAACGACTGACCACCCGCACCACGCGCCACGCTGACGAACCCAGCAGCAAAATGTCAAACCACGCGCAGGAAGAGTCGCTGGCGGGCATTGCATCGCATCTTCGTGACGTGAAAAAGGTCAAACAGAAAGGGATTTTTTAACTGAATTCGCATACCCAAAGTCATTGGCGCTGCAGCGAGGCGACAAGAGAACGAATCCCCATGAGCATAGATAGACTATGTGATTGGGGTGAGAGAACGCCGTCAACGAAGCTGCAACGTCAAGTACGAAGGGTATAGATGACAAAACGATGAATTATTGCTGTTCGTACAATCTGTAACTGGAGCAGCCCGACAAGTCGTGGTAGATTCGCGCCGTCTTTATTTCCGGAGTCTTTAATCTGTGGATAGTCCCAGTAGTCGATTATGCATCGGCCACGCACTGGCAAGGCAACCATAGGTCTCACCTGTTGCTGCCCTGCCGCTATGGCGGGTAGCCCGACACATTCAGTCAACGCACTGACTTGTCCTTCGCTTCCCTTATAACAGTATCGCGTTTCTAAACGCCAGCTTGAACTTCACACCTGCTTTTGTGTTACGCACAAAACAGTGGGCGATGCTTTGAGCTGTCAGTTGTAAACAGGGTCATCATGTTTGAGTTGTTCAATCCGCGTCACCATGAACAATCGGTTTTGCACGCAGCGCCAAATCGGCTGAGTTGGGTGCTATTACCGCTGCTTTTATCGTTGTTAGTACTCTTGGCTTACGGCGCCACCCAGATGAGCCGACCGTTTGTGGTGGGTGATGCCTTAGCAGTGTCGCTTGACCCAATCTATCTGCCCTATTATCTGCTGCGCACCATCTTGCGCATGTTTATGGCGCTCGGCTGTTCGCTGTTATTCAGCTTTCTGTTTGCCGCTATCGCCGCCAAATACCGCACCGCCGAAAAAGCGATGATCCCCATGCTGGATGTACTGCAGTCGGTGCCAATTCTGGGCTTTCAGGCCATTGCCGTTGCTCCGTTTATCGCGCTGTTTCCCGGTAATTTATTGGGGGTGGAATGCGCCGCTATTTTTGCGATCTTTACCTCGCAGGCATGGAACATGGCATTCAGTCTGTATCAGTCATTCCGCACCATTCCAGCCGAATTAAATGAAGCCGCCAATATCTTCCGTCTGTCGGGTTGGCAGCGCTTCTGGCGACTGGAGCTACCTTTTGCCATGCCTGGTCTGTTGTGGAACATGATGATGTCGATGTCCGGCGGCTGGTTCTTTTTGGTTGCAGCGGAAGCGATTTCTGTCGCCGGCCAAGATATCAAACTACCCGGCATCGGTTCGTATATTGCCGTGGCCATCGAAGCACGTAACGTCAGCGCAATCGCTTGGGCGATTGCCGCGATGCTGACCGGTATCTTGTTATATGACCAACTATTCTTTCGCCCTCTGCTGGCGTGGGCCGACAAATTCCGCTTTGAGGAATCCCAAGGTGACACGGCACAGCGTTCGTGGTTACTGGATATGTTACGCAACAACGCGTGGACACATGCGTTTTCTCATTTTATCTGGTCACAACTGCGCCGTGCGTTGAACTGGTTTCCGCGGCGTTATGACGGCACGTCAGTAAAAGCCAAACCAGCACAACAACACACCCACTGGTCACGCGTTTGGGAGTTGTTATTACTGCTGGCCGGATTGGCCGCATTGGGGCGCCTGATCCTGTTTGTGCACAGCGATGTGGGCTGGCAGGAAGCGTTGCATGTCGCTGGCCTCGGTTTACTGACGCTGGCGCGGGTGTTGCTGTTGATCGGTATGGCGTCGCTGATTTGGGTCCCGATTGCGATCTGGATCGGGCTGAACCCGCGTTACTCACAGCGCGTACAAGCGATAGCGCAGTTTTTGGCCGCCTTCCCGGTCAACCTGATGTTCCCGTTGGTGGTCTTTGCGCTGGTGTCCTTAAATCTGAACCCGAATATCTGGTTAAGCCCGCTGATGGTGTTTGGTACGCAGTGGTACATCCTGTTTAACGTGGTCGCGGGTGCGTCAGCGATCCCGACTGAATTACGGCTGGCGGCAGACAATTTCGGGGTTCGTGGCTGGTTAAAATGGAAACGTATTTACCTGCCGGCGATCTTCCCCGCCTATGTGACGGGCGCCATCACCGCCAGTGGTGGTTCGTGGAACGCCAGTATTGTGGCGGAATATGTCACCTGGGGCAAAACCACGCTAATGGCCAACGGGCTTGGCAGTTATATCAAGCAGATGACCGATGCGGGTGATTTCCATCGTATCGCCTTAGGCATCGGTATCATGTGTCTGTTTGTGATGGGGCTGAACCGCTTTTTCTGGCGCAAGTTGTATTTATTGGCTGATGGCAGTCGCTGAGGAGAGATCATGAACCAATCTGCATTGATTAACCTGGAAGGCGTCGCCAAGTCCTTCCGTACCTCCGATGGCACGGCCCGCAGCGTGTTGGAAAATGTCAATTTCACCCTGCATGACGGTGAGATCGTGGCCTTGCTCGGTAAATCCGGTTCCGGTAAATCGACACTGTTACGTATCATCGCCGGGCTCATTCCTGCGGATCAGGGTTTGGTCAACTACCGGGAAAAAAACATCTATGGTCCGGTCTCCGGCATTGCCATGGTGTTTCAATCGTTTGCGTTATTTCCTTGGCTAACTGTGCAACAAAACGTCGAGCTGGGACTGGAAGCGCAAGGTGTGCCGGCGGCTGAACGGGAAAAACGCGCCGATGCCATGCTAGAGTTGATCGGTCTGGCCGGTTTCGGTGGCGCGTTACCACGTGAGTTATCCGGTGGCATGCGCCAGCGTGTGGGTATCGCTCGTGCCTTGGTCACTAACCCCGATATTCTGCTGATGGATGAAGCCTTCTCGGCGCTGGATGTGCTGACCGGTGAAACACTGCGTAACGATATGCTGGAGCTGTGGCAGGAAAAACGCCTGTCGACCAAAGGCATTCTGATTGTGTCGCACAACATTGAAGAAGCGGTGATGATGGCCGATCGCATTCTGATTTTATCCAGCGATCCTGGTCGTATTCGCAGCGAAGTTAAAGTCAATCTACCGCAACCTCGCGATGTGGATGATCCCGAAGTCCGCGCCTTGATCGATCAAGTGTACGACATGATGACCATGCGTCCAGTCGCCGCACCAGGTGCGGCAGCCGGAGCGCCAACCGGCCTGCATATGGGTTATCGTTTGCCACCAACTGACGTCGCGCGTATGGAAGGTTTGCTGGAGTTGTTGAATGATGCGCCGTTTAATGGACGTGCTGATTTGCCGCAACTGGCCGAAGAAGCCGAACTGTCAGACGTGGAATTGTTCCCGACCTATGAAGCACTCGGGTTGCTTGGATTCGTGCAGATCGAAAAAGGCGATATTGCGCTGACAGCATTAGGCCGTCATTACATTGAGGGTGAACAGACCCTGCGCCAGGAAATTTTCGGCCAACAGTTGTTAACACATGTTCCGTTAGCCTCACAGATCCGGCATAAGTTGGAACATGAGGCCAATGGTGCATTACCAGAGAAACAATTCCTGGAGTTGTTGGAAGAACACATGAAAAAAGACGAAGCCGAACGCGTGCTGAGTGTGGCGATCGAATGGGGACGTTATGGTGAAGTCTATGAATATGATTTCCACACTGGCCGGTTAATGCTGCCAAGTGATGAATAGCGGTCGGCAGCTTCGTGGTTAACGCCGCAAAGCTGCTAACCCCCTTTACGCTAAGGATGCGTAATCTGGATCGGGTTCGCCAAACAATAAGCGGTTCAGCAGATCATGTTGTGACGCCAGCAAACGGCCGTTGAGTTCGTTCTGCGCCTGACATAAACGTAACTGTTGATAAATCTTATTCCAAACCGGCTCAACCCGTTCCAACAAGCTCGGCGGTAATTCAGCCAAAAATTGTTTCATTCCCTGTTCACTGGCGTTAAAACCAATCAAACGTAATAACTGACTACGGCGTTGCGCCTGCTGCCGTAATACAGCTAACAACTGCTGTTCACGGACATTTAATTCGGTCAGTGCCGCTGATTGATGCGTTGCCATTAGTCGATGTTGTTCCAGCATGATATTCATCAGACGTTGATACGCTTTCAGTTCGTAATGCAATTCTGACAACAAAGCGCGTGAAATTTCGTCCCGATTCATGACTGGTGCATCTCCAGAATAGATTGGCTGAGACTATCCAGATCAACTGACAAATCGCCATTTTCAATGGCTTGACGGATCTTACTCACCTGATTCCAGTCCACATCACTGGCCGCATCCAGTTGCTCACCCAGCGCAGTCAGCGACAGTGAGTTGCTCGTGGCGACTACACTGCTGGTAACGCCCACACTAACGGCATCCGTTGTGACACTGCTGCTTGGCGTTATGGTTTGTGTCTCATTGCTGAGATAATCAAGCGAAGCAAAACGATTACTGTCGGTAGGTTGAATGCTCATAATCTTCCGGCTACAGGCTGTGTTGATCTGTTATAACAACATAGCGACCAGACTGAGTGAAAACTTTAAAAATGGACGCTGACTTCTGCCCGTTGACTCACTTCCGCCTGAATTTCTTTCTGCGACGAGCTGTTGCGCACATTGATCATCTGCCCTAACACGCCATCTTGCAGCGCAATACCGCTCATGGATGCCGCAAACCCATCTTGCCCCGCGCGGATCACCACCTGTTCGCCTTTCCGCACTAACAGTGGCGGGCGTAAGTTGTTTTTGTCGAGCACCTGCCCGACCGCAATCGGGCGCACCGCGCGATAATTCACCAGCGATTCCCCCTGCACACTAAACCCGTGAGTTAACAGCTCAAGCTGGGTGGTTTGTAATTGCAGATCTGCATCGCTGAGCGTTTTCTGGCGGCTAATATTGCGGGCCGCGACCCACACCGGCAGGCGCACCGATACGGTAACGCGCGCACGCAACATCCAGCCCGTCTGATCGGGGCATTCAACTCGATAATTGTGGCGGCCCCATAACACCTGATTATGGTCAGCAGCATAAAACTTTAAGCGGCTTTGGCACGCGGTTAAGTGTTCTGCACTGTCGGGCAACCATGGGTCATAACTCACCAGCATCGTTTGCCAACCCGGCTGTTTTTGCAGATTTTGCGCCAGTGGTAATAACTGTTCGCGCAGCTGTGTCGCTAACTGTGTTGTATCCGTCAGTGCCGCTTTCGCCAGTAGTGGTGCGGTAGGAAACAAGAGCAGCAGCAGGAAAAGCAAGTACGTCAGAGGCGGAATAAAAACTTCCCCTTCAGTTTCCACAAGCCATCTCATGAAGAATAACTCACTGAAATATATGAATTTAATTTCATGGCATACATCTTGTTATTCCTAAGGTTGAAATAGGGAAAACGGAGCAATAACGGTTATGAGTATCAGTCTGGATCAAGAGCTGGGTTTACATGGTTATGCTTTGGAATTGCGATCCATGCGCTCACAAATTCTGGCCGGTAATTTAGCCAATATCGAAACACCCGGCTATCAAGCGCGTGATATTGATTATCAAAGCATTATGAACTCCGTTGCGCAATCTCTCGATGCAACCTCACAAACCGACAGCAGTTCAATCGTTTCGCAACCATCTCTGTCTGCCGACGACTTGCTCTATCGCATTCCCTATCAGGTTTCTCAAGATGGCAACACCGCAGAACTGGGGCCGGAGCAAACCCGCTTTACCCAGAACGCGATGGATTTTCAAACCTCACTGACCTTTTTAAATATGAAGATCTCCGGCCTGAAAGAAGCAATCAAAGGGGAATAACGATGTCATTTTCTGAAATTTATAACATCGCTGGCAGTGCCATGCAGGCACAAACCACACGGCTGGATACGGTCGCTTCCAATCTGGCCAACGCCGACAGCATTGCCAGCTCGGCAGAGGGCGCCTATCACGCCTTACATCCGGTCTTTTCGGCAGTCTATCAAACTGCACTGGGTAGCAGCAGTGACGACATCACGGGGGCACAAGTGTCTACCGATGGTGTGGTGGCCGACAGCAACGCCGTTGAACGTCGTTATGAACCCGATAACCCGCTGGCCGATGGCGATGGTTATATCTACGCCTCGAATGTCGACACCGTGCAAGAGATGGCCGACATGATGAGTGCATCGCGCAGTTATGAAAGTTCCGTCGAAGTGTTAAAGCGCGTGAACAGTATGCAAAGCGGCTTACTCAATCTCGGTCAGACCAGCTAACAGGAGTCAACATGACCACCAGCGTAACGTCATCCACCTCTAGCACCAGCACCACCAGCAGCTCGAATACGGTTTCCAGCAGCAGTTCAACGTCTGACGATCTGGAAGTCCAGTTTATCGATCTGCTGGTTGCGGAGATCCAAAATCAAGATCCGACTGATCCGCTGGATGCCAGTGAATATGTCAGCCAATTGTCGCAACTCAGTATGGTGCAAAGCCTCGATAGCTTGAATACGTCGCAAACCACCACCAACAGTGAGCTGACTGAGATGAGCTTACTGGCGGCGTCGAATCTGGTCGGGCAAACCGTTACCACCCCCGCCAGCAGCGTCACGCTCGATGCTGATGGCTCGGTATCTGGTCAGGTGACCTTAGACAGTGCCGCCGACAGCGTGACGGTCTATTTGTATGACAGCAGTGGCAATGTGGTGGATCAATCCACCACCACCAGCGCTGAAGCCGGTTCAGTCGCGTTTGATTTTACTGGCCTAACTGCGGGTACTTACACCTTGAGTGCCACGGCAACCACCAGCGGCACCACCAGCGATCTGACTACCTATGTGAATGAAACCGTCGATAAAGTGTCGTTATCGGATGACAGCGTGCAACTCGATGTCGCTGGTGTCGGCACGGTCGATCTCTCCGACATTCTCGGCGTCTCTAACGGCTAACTTCTGAGCGGAATTATATTATGTCTATTTACAGCATTGGTTTAAGCGGCTTGCAAGCATCGTCAGAAGATCTGGATGCCATCAGTCAGAACATCTCCAACTCCAGTACCGCCGGTTATAAATCGATTGATACCTCATTTTCTGCCTCTTACAGCGGCAGCACTGCCAGTGGGGTCAGTGTGGCTGGCACCACTCAATCGTTTGATGAGGAGGGCGATCTGGTTTCCACTGATAACAGCTTGGATGTCGCCATTTCTGGCACTGGCTTTTTTATTCTGGATAACGGCGATGGCTCTTACGCTTATACCCGCGCCGGTTCATTTTCGATGGACAGCAATTACAACATCGTGGCCAGCAATGGCATGAATTTGGAAGGTTACGGTGTGGATGATGACGGTAATATCATTTCCGGCATTCTGACCAATCTGTCGGTTGATAGTTCCATTCCAGCCGAAGCAACCAGCACTATTACACAAACCGCCAATCTAAATGCCGATGCCACCACCATCGACACCACCAGTAGCACTTACACCTTTGATGCATCAGATGGCACCACCTACAACTATTCCGTCACCAGCAGTGTGTATGATTCGCAAGGTTCCACACATACGTTATCGGAATATTTTGTCAAAACCGGCGATAACACCTGGTCGGTGTATTACACCCTTGATGGCAGCACCGTCACCGATAGTACGGGCGCTACGCAGGTTGATACGCTGAGCTTTGATACCGACGGCGCACTGACGTCACCAACCAGTGCGTTGAGCGTGTCAGCCACCCAGACTGGGGTAGATACCCTGTCTATTTCCATTCCCGTAACCGACATCACCCAATACGCCACCAGCTTCAGTTCCACCACTGACCCTGACGGTTATGCCGCGGGGAATTACTCCAGCGTCAGTATTGATGACGACGGTTCGGTTTATGCCACCTACGACAATGGGGAAACTGTGCTGCAAGGTCAGATCGCCTTAGCCAGTTTTGTGAACCCTAATGGTCTGGATGCAGCAGACGGCACCGTTTGGTATGCCACATCCGCTTCGGGTGCCGCCACTATCGGCATTGCGGGCAGTGGTTCGTTAGGCACACTAACCTCCGGCTCTTATGAAAATTCTAACGTCGATGTCAGCTCTGAATTGGTTGATCTGATGACCGCCCAGCAGGTGTATCAGGCCAATGCCAAGGTGTTATCGGCAGCCGATGATTTGGCCTCTGTGTTGTTTAACACCTTCTAATAGGCATAGCGATAAATGGAAAAAGCGATCTACACCGCCATGTCGGGAGCTGAGCATGCATTGCAGGCACAGCAGATCCACGCGAACAATCTGGCGAACGCCGGCACTACCGGTTTTCGTGCAGATTTCGAACGGGTGCAGGCTTACCAGCTACAAGGCGACACGCTGGGCGCACGCGTGCTGGCACAAGAGTTACCCGGCGGCACCAATTTCAGCACCGGCGCACTGAGTGAAACGGGCCGCAGTCTGGATGTGGCCATTCAAGGCAGCGGTTATCTGACCGTCGCGACGCCAGAGGGCGGTGAAGCCTACACGCGGGCCGGTGATCTGACCGTGAATGCCGATGGCCGATTAACGTTACATGGCAGCGCAGTAATGGGTGAAGGCGGCGAAATTGAAGTGCCCGATTATCGCGATATCAAGATCGGTCAAGACGGCACCGTCTCTATCACCCCCGCTGGTAGCGGCGCACAGCAGGTGGTGGGCAAACTCAAATTGGTCAACCCCGACCCCAGTTTGCTGACAAAAAACACGCAAGGGCTGTTGCAGCTCACTGACGGCAGTCAGGCGGCGGCTGACACCAACGTGCAGTTGGAATCGGGCTTTCTGGAAGGTTCTAACGTCAACCCGATTGATGAATTGATCAGCAGTATGTCACTGACCCGCAGCTTTGAATTGCAGGTCAAACTGATGGAAAGCAGCGATTCACAAGCCAAACAGGGCAATGAACTGATCAGCGGTTAAAACGCCGTCGTGGCGCAAAACGTCATGGCGTAATAAAAGGTAAACCAATATGCAATCCTCTTTGCAGGTGAGTAAAACCGGTCTGGCGGCACAAGATGCCAAAATGACGGCCATTTCCAACAATCTGGCCAACGTCAGCACCACCGGCTTCAAAAAAGATCGGGTCGCTTTTCAAGATCTATTTTATCAAATTCAGACACAACCCGGTGCACAGGTCGACCAGCAAAATTTATCGCCGAGCGGCCTACAACTGGGCACTGGCGTGCGCGTGGTCGGCTCGCAAAAAGTGTTTACCTCGGGCGATCTTGCCACCACCACCAACCAGATGGACATGGCGATCAACGGTCAGGGGTTCTTCCAAATTCAACTGCCCAGCGGCGAAACAGCCTACACCCGTGATGGCAATTTTCAGCTCGATGCGGAAGGCAAAATTGTCAATTCGTCAGGGCTACCACTGCTGCCAGAGATCACAGTGCCTTCAACCGCCACGGCGGTGACGGTCGGCACGGATGGCACCGTCACCGCTACGGTGTCTGGGCAAACCAGCGCGCAGACCTTAGGGCAGATCAAGTTGGTGAGCTTTATCAACCCAACCGGTTTGGAAGCGACCGGCGGCAACCTTTTCACGGCAACAGCCTCTTCAGGTGATCCTGTCGAAGGCACGGCCGGCGAAGATGCCTTGGGCTCGATCAAACAATATGCGCTGGAAAATTCCAACGTCAGTGTGGTGGAAGAGATGGTCGATATGATCTCAACTCAGCGAGCCTATGAGATGAACGCCAAAGTGGTCTCTGCGTCGGACGAAATGCTGCAATTTGCTACCCAGAACATGTGATGAGAACGTCATGATAATGCGACTGCTATTGATCTTGAGCTGCCTGCTTGCAGGTTGCAGCACTTATGAAATTAAGTCACCGCAACCCGGCGAAAATGGCTGGGCACCAACCGTGCCGACCACCGGCAGAACCATGACCACCGGTGAAGACGGTAGTCTGTATCATCGGGATTACATGTTCACGCTGTTTCAAGATCGGCGAGCCTATCGTGCTGGCGACATTCTCACTGTCACGCTGACCGAGAGCACGCAATCAAGTAAAAAAGCCGACACCAGTGTTGCTAAAAGTGACACCATTGATGTGCCAACCCCCACGATCGGTTCAAAAAGTCACAGCAGCCTCACCGCCAGTGTGTCGGGCGACACCACGTTTAAAGGCACCTCCTCTTCCAGCCAGCAAAACACCCTCTCGGGCTATATCACGGTGACTGTCGCCGAGGTGATGCCAAACGGTGTTTTGCATATTCGCGGGGAAAAATGGATCAAGCTGAATCAGGGCGATGAATATATCCGGCTCGATGGGTTAGTGCGGGTGGAAGATATCGATCTGGCCAACCGCATTTCATCGCAGCGACTGGCAAACGCGCACATTACTTATGCGGGGCGTGGCGCGCTGGCTGATGCAAATCAGACTGGCTGGCTGACGCGTTTCTTTAACAGTTCACTCTCTCCGTTTTAAGGCTGGTTATGCAACGCATTTTATTCTGGTGTGGGCTGTTGTGGCTGGCTTTATGCAGCCAAGCGCAGAGTACCACTCACACCCGCCCACTGCTCGATCTGGTCGATGTGCAAGGCATTCGTGAAAATCAGTTGGTCGGTTATGGGCTGGTGGTGGGTTTGCCAAACACCGGTGACAAAGCACAGGTGAAATTTACCAGCCAATCGATGACCAACATGCTCAAGCAGTTTGGCGTGCAACTGCCCGATGATATCGACCCAAAATTGAAGAACGTCGCTGCTGTGTCGGTGCAAGCCACGCTACAAACCATCTCAGGGCGCGGTCAGAAAGTGGATGTCACCGTCTCTTCGATTGGTGATGCCAAAAGCCTGCGCGGCGGCACATTATTGCTGACGCCACTGCGCGGTATTGATGGCGAAGTGTATGCCGTAGCACAAGGCAATCTGATTGTCGGCGGCCTGAAAGCCGATGGGCAGTCGGGCTCTTCCGTGACGGTGAATATTCCCACCACGGGCATTATTCCCGGTGGTGCGGTGGTGGAACGAGAAATTACCAGCACCTTTAACGACAAACCCGAAGTCACGCTTAATCTGAAAGAGCCAAATTTCCGTACCGCTCATAATGTCGAGCAGGCACTGAATAAACGGCTGGGCAGCGGCACCGCCAAAGCCGTGTCATCGGGTCGGGTCGTCATGCGCGCGCCTGTTGATCCCAGCATGCGGATCTCGTTTATGTCGCTACTCGATGATATTCCGGTGGAACAGGGGCGTGATCGCCCGAAAGTGGTGTTTAACAGCCGCACGGGCACGGTGGTGATGGGGCAAGATGTGCGCATTCAAAAAGCCGCCGTGAGCCATGGCTCGTTAACCATCAGCGTGCAAGAGACACCGCAAGTCAGCCAGCCGGGGCCACTCTCGAACGGCCAGACCACGGTCACACCACAATCGAACATCGCGGTGAGTCAACCGAAAGGCAATAACATGTTTGTCTGGCCCAGCGGCACCTCCCTCGAAGTTATTGTGCGCGCAATCAACGCATTGGGCGCCTCGCCCGATGACATCATGTCGATTCTTCAGGCCCTGCATGAAGCCGGTGCGCTGGATGCTGATTTAGTGGTGATTTAAATGACCGATCCAATCTATGGCGACATCTCGCTATACCAAGACATTCATGGCATTGAGCAGATCAAATCTGGCAGCGACCAGCAAATGGCATTGGGAAAAGCCGCCGATCAGTTTGAAGTGCAATTCTTGCAAATGGTGTTGAAAAACATGCGCGAAGCCAGCAACAGCCTGAGCGAAGGCGACTCGTTACTCAACAGCGATCAGCAGCAATTTTATCAAGAGATGTATGACGACCAGCTGGCTGCCACATTGGTGAAAAACGGCAGTGTCGGCTTAAGCGACAGCATCGTGACGCAATTGAGTAATCAATTAAAGAGTCCGTCGTAATTGGTCGCCTCTTACTGTTAATACCTCACACTTAATACCCATTTTTCGGCTAACTTGGCAGGCAAGGATCTCAGATGTCGCTTATCAGCACCGCCACCTCCGGCCTGATGTCCAGTCAGGTGGTCTTGAACATGATTGGTCAGAACGTCGCCAATGCCACCACCGATGGCTACAGCCGCCTGACAGCGCAATTATCGAGTAACAGCGATGGTGGCGTGACGGTTGACAGCATCACTCGCGTGGTCGATCAATACCTGAACACGCAGTTGTGGAGCGCCACCTCTGAGGTGGGCTACGCCACCAGTTACAGCGAAAATATCACCTCGACAGAATCACTGCTCAGCAGTGACACCATGGGCATTGATACCTTATTAGACAGCTTCTATTCCGCCTTAAGCGCTGCCAGCAGCACGCCGGATGACGATGCGTCTCGGGAAGCCGTGCTCAGTAGCGCTGAGGCCTTGGCCAATGGCTTTAATTGGTTGTCTGAAAATCTGAATGACCAATACAGCAGCATTAACGAACAGCTCGATAGCTCAGTGACCTCGGTTAATGACCTAACCAGCACGATTGCTACCTTGAATGAGCAAATTGTCGCGCTCAAGCAACAAGGGGGCGACACCAGCTCATTGGAAGACAGCCGCGATCAGGCCGTGACCGATCTGTCTGATTTACTTGAAGTGAATGTCAGCGAACAATCGGATGGCTCTTACACCCTAACCCTCGGTCAAGGTCAACCGCTGGTGTCTGGCAGCACGGCCGCCACCTTGAGTCTCGATAATGGCGAGATCGCCCTGCAATATGGCAGCCAGACCTTTTCAGTTGGTGACGATGCCGGTGGCAGCATTGGTGGGTTAATCGACTATGAAACCGACGTATTAACCCCCACCCTCAGCGCATTAAATGATTTAGCGGCCACCATTGCTGATGAGTTTAATTCGTTGCAAACAAGTGGTTATGACATCGATGGTGACAGTGGTTCGGCCTTGTTTACCTACGACAGCAGCAATGCCGCGGGCACACTGGCCGTGAGCAGTAGCATCACCAGCGATGATTTGGCGTTTTCTGATTCAGCAACCAGCGGTTCGAACAACAACGCCAATTTACTGTTGATGATCGATTTACAAGAAGATCAATCCGACACCTATAGTTCCATGGTCTCAGATGTCGCCATTCAAAGCAGTTCAGCCAGTGCCACGCTGACGGCCAATACCGAACTCGTCGACAGCGTCACCAGCAGCATTGCATCGAACAGCGGCGTGAGCTCCGATGAAGAGGCGGCCAATTTGCTGACCTATCAAGCGGCGTATGAAGCAAACGCCAAGGTGATCACTGTCGCCAGTGAATTGTTTGACACTTTAATGAGCATGTTCTAAGGATCCCACGATGCGCGTCAGCACGGCCCAAACCTCCACGCTAATGGTGAAATATCTGCAAAACAGCTACTCGGAATATGCTGAAGTGGCAGAACAAATGTCGACGGGGTTACGCGTGAACTCCCCGTCAGATGACGCCATCAGCTACACCCGCTTGCAAGATCTCACCAGCCAGCAGGCAAAAATATCCCAATATCAAGACAACATTACGACCGCAGAGAGCATGCTAGATGCCTCAGAAACGCAATTTTCCAGCATGACCGATGTGATGAGTGAATTGCGTAGCCTCGCAGTGCAGGCCGGCAATGGCACCTATGACAGCGATGACCTCACTTCCGTTGCCGAACAGATGCAATCGCTGCTCGACACCTTGGTCGATCTGTCGAATGCCACCGATTCCGATGGCACTTACCTGTTTTCTGGCAGTAAAAGCGACACCGCTCCCGTGTCGGTCGATAGCAGCGGCAATTACACCTACGAAGGGGATGACTACCAACTGGGCGTGGTGGTTTCGGAAGGGGTAACGATTGATGCCACCGATAACCTGAGCGATATTTTCTTCAGCGGGGGCAGTAATTTTTTCAACGACATGTCAGATCTGATCAGCAGCCTCAGCAGTTCTGATGATGTCGCCACGCAAGTCGCGTCGATGCTGACCACGATCGACGACACTGCTAGCAATCTGTCGAGCGCCGTCAGCAGCATAGGCTCGCGAGACAACGAATTAGATGCACTCAACTCCGCGCACGAAGAGACACTGCTTTACAGCGAAAACTTGAGCAACACCATCGGCAGCATGGATTACTCCGAAGCCTCCATCAAATCAGAAGAGTTACTCACCACCATTCAGGCAACCCAATCGGTGATTTCGAATGTCATGGGGCTGAGTCTGTTTGATGAAATTTAAAGGTGATCACGCATGTTAATTGACGGGCAATCGACACTTGGCGGCATATCCACAACACCGCCTGCGGGTTCGACACTGCCAGCAGCGCAACCCGTCACTGCCGTACCAGAGCGATTGGCCGGCCCACCGCTGCCGGTTACGACACTTAATCGCAGCAACGACAGCATTAGCCATTTCCACGACTGGCATGTGCTGGCAGAGACACAGTCTCATCTGTCGGAAGCTCAAGCCAGCGAATTTGCCACACTTCAACTGTTTCGGCAGTTAGGGGCGCTCACCAGTGCACTGGGGCAAACCAGTGCGGAGCGGTTAGCGAACCAGCTCCAACAGTGGGAAAGTCAGTTGCAAAGCCACGACACGCTCGATAATCAGTTACAGCCGGGGGTGTTGCAAAAAAATGGCGTTCAGCAATTTTTCACTTTAGATAAAGTCGATCTGCTGGTGCAACGACCGAAAGATGAACAGGTCGGTTTTTTCTTCCGAGACACACGCGCCACCGTCTCGGTCACATTACCGGCCAATGCCAGTAAAGCCGAGCTGTTGGTGCGACTGCAAAGCGCACTCGCTCGCGAAGGCATTCAGGTGCGACTGAATAATGCCGGCCAATTGGAGTTCGGCATCAACAGCACCGAACGGCAAAAACTCGATCGCCCGCTGCTCATGTCTGGGGAAGGTTATCGCATTCCCGCTGGCAACCCGTTATCCATCCGGCTGCAACCAGTCGATGGTTTACTCACGCAACTGGCCAATCAGTTGCTGGGTCTCACCTCGTCACAATTTCCCGCGTTCAGCCAAGAGATTGAGGCGATTCGAAAACGGTTGAAATTTAACATCAATCGACTGCGGAAATACCGCAAACAGCTGCTCGGTGAGCTGGAAAATCACGCGTTCGATTTTGATGACACCGACAACGATGCCGATCTGCAACTCTCTCAGCAATTAATTAAAGAGCTGTTGCAATCGGAACATTATCGCACCACCAGCACCAATTTAGCGGCGCAAACCAACTTAAGCCGTAAGAACGTGATCTCACTCTTGCTCGATTAAAACATCGCCGGTGCGCGGTTTTCTTAGCATTTCTTTTCAATTCCCTTGCTTCATTTTTCCCATCTTCGGGTCGCTTTTCTTAGTTAGCAAAGCTGATAAGCGCCATGCGCAATAAAACCCAAGGAGAACACCATGTCTTTATCCGTTCAAACCAGTTACGCGTCACTGGTTACCCAAAACTCACTGAGTTCAGCCAATGACAAACTGACCACCGCCATGGAACGTTTGTCTACCGGTTATCAAGTTAACTCATCTGCCGATGATGCCGCAGGCTTGTCTATCGCCACTCGTATGCAATCAGAAAGTGATGGTATCGATGTGGCGCTGGATAACGTCGATGACGCATCATCCATGTTATCTACCGCTGATGGTGCGCTGGATGAAATGACCGACATCGTTGGCCGTATGAAAGACCTCGCCACCTCCGCAGCGAACGGAACGTACTCATCAAGCGACGTTTCCGCGATGAACGATGAATATTCTGAACTGGCAGAACAGCTGGGCGACATCATGAGCAACACCAGCTACGGTGGTTCATCATTGCTGGATACTACCGATGGTAAATTAGGCGCTGACTCAGTCACATTCCAAGTGGGTGCAACTTCCGCTGAAACCTTATCTGTTGATATCTCTGACAAACTGGGCGATGTCAATTCAGGCATCACCACCGCTGCTGCTGCAACGCTGACTGCGACCAATGCTTCAGCCACTATAGATTCAATGGAAACCCTACTAGCTAACGTCACTGACACCCGTTCTTCATTGGGTGCGAGCATGAACCGTCTGGATTATGCGTCAGAAAACTTAACCAACATGCAAGAAAACACCGACACCGCGATCGGTAACATCATGGATGCGGACTACGCGTCTGAAACCGCTGAAATGAGCAAACAAGAGTTGCTGGAACAAGCCGGTATGTCAGTGCTCAGCGGCGTCAGCCAGATGCAGAGCCTGATCACCAACTTGTTGGGTTAATGCATGACGGGTCGCAAGTGATAGCACGAGCGGCTCGTTTTTATTTTTGTTTGTGGAGTAAAACATGTCTTATAGCGATTACGATCCCGCCGCGCTGGCCGAAGCACTGGTTGAATCTGAACGTGCGGGCATGGACACCCTGTTATCCGATAAATCGGACAAATACAGCACACTGGTCAGTGGTTATTCCAGCTTAGAAAGCTTACTCAGCGATTTTCAAGACACCCTCGACAGTTACAGTGATGATGACTCTGATTTAGCCCTGAGTGCACAAACCTGCACCACCAGCGACAGCGACTATTTCACCGTCACGTCAGACGGCAGCGCATCTGAAAGCAGTTACAGTATTTTTGTCGAGCAACTGGCACAGTCTTATCAATCGGTTATGAGCTTCGACAGCGAAGACTGGGCACTGCCTACCGATGGCACGCTCACCTTTACCGTCGATGGTGAAGAGATGACGATTGATCTGTCGACCCTCGGCAGCGGTGCTACCTTGGATGATCTGGTCAGCGCCATCAACAGCAATGAAGACAACCCCGGCGTGCAAGCCAGTTTGATCCAAAGCGGCGATAGCGTCATGTTGATGTTATCCAGTGAAGAGACCGGCGAAGATTATGCCGTGACCACCAGCTACACCGCCGGCACAGCCAGCACCGCCACCACCGAATTAACCGACGCACTCAGCAACATGACCGTGTTGAGTGAAGCACAAGACGCCATTATCAAATTAGGTAGCTCCAGCAACGCGATTTCGATCACCTCCAGCAGTAATACCATGGAGGATGTCATCGATGGCCTCACCATCACGCTGACAGATGCCCAAGACAGCACCGACTCGCCCATTACCCTGAATGTGGAAGCCGATGACGACACGGTCGAAACCAATCTACAAACCCTTGTGGATACCTTTAATGACTTAGTCAGCAGCTTGACCGATCTCTACGACGGTGGCGATCTCGATGGTGACTCTACCGTGCGTGGGCTGATCAGCAGCCTCAAAAATACCATTCGTTCATCATTGCCCGACGGTTATTCCCTCTCAGATATCGGGCTTGAATTCACCAGCTCCGGTACGTTGGAAATTGACAGTGATGCGCTGGAATCAGCACTGGCAGCCAATCCCGACATTTTGACCAGCGTATTTAGCGATGATGACGGCATTTTCGATGCATTGCAGTCATTGCTCGACCCTTACACCGAAAGTGGTGGCATCGTGGCTGATTTGGAAGACAGCGCACAAGACAGTCTCGATCGTGTCACTGATCGCCAAGATGCGTGGGACACCAAGATGACCAATCTCTACAACACCTATCTGGAAGATTTCACCCAGATGCAGATCACGCTGGCGGAGCTGGAAAGCAGCATGTCCATTCTCAGCACCTAATATCGTCCGAGGAAATTACCATGTATGACACCGGTTACGACTCTTATCGTCAAACTGAAATTACCGTCAAAGCCGCCAACGCCAGCCCTCCCCAACTGGTCATTATGCTGATGGACGGCCTGATGGATGAGCTCGATCGCGCAGAAGGCCATATGCAGGCCCGAAACTACGCCCGTAAAGGTGAAGCGATTAAAAAAAGCATGCGCATTCTCAGCGGCCTCAGTGTGGCGCTCGATCTCGAACAAGGTGGCAATCTGGCCACGCACTTGAAACAGCTTTATCAGTTTTGCGGCAAACGACTGATGAAAGCCAGCATCCGCAATGATGCGGCAGAACTGCAACAGGTACGCAAAATACTCCACGAAATCAGAACAGGCTGGATTGGCTTTGCCAAACGTCATGCGGCGGGCTAAAGCCAAAATAGTCTTTCTATTTCCTTCCGCGTGCGCGGAAACAGTTGCGGAAGCACACCTTCCGTAATCAGCAAAAACAAACAATAAAGCATTGAATAACATAATATTTTCCAGTGGCACATCAATTGCTACATCGATATTAAGTCACGGGAATGGAAACATGGCGCAGCTAACAATGATGGAAAAACAGCGACAAATAGCGCGTCTTATCCGCAATTACATCCAGCAATTTGAGGTGGCACTGAACGCAGAGCAGTGGCTCGATATTCAAAAGACCAACCTGGAGGTACATCGATTACTCAACGTGATCTATCAATCGCCGGTCTATAAACAAGCCTTACAACGCGAATTAACCGCGCTGCACTTTTGCCTGGAAAAATTACAGCAACAAGGGTTACTGCGAAAAAAACGACTGGCAGCGCAAATCGAAAAATTCCATGACCAAAAAGAAGGGCTGCGCGCCTATCAAGAGGCCCAAGGATGGCAGTAAGCGCATTAACCAATAACGCTACGTTATTAACCACCGGCACTACCACGGTGGCAACAAACAGCAGCGCCAGCACACCGACAGAAACAGCGGCGACCTTTTCATTGCCGGATGACACGCCACATTCGCCTGCCGTGATGTCCGATGACGGTGAGCCACAAACGGCAGCCAATTGCGTTAATGACATCGCCACTGATGACAGCGCTGAGGCCACCGATACTGCAATAGCGCCGGTCGTTATGACGCCGACACTGGATAGCGATCAGCTTTCCAGCCAGCTGGTTACCCCCTTACAACTGGCATTAGGGCAAACTTTTTCCGAGAGCAGCACAGAAACGGCCGCCCCAACGTTATCTTCTTTACCAACAGCGGCCAGCAGCCAGTCTCAGGCTAATGTCGATGCCAGGGCACCTGACACTGACAGCACCACCGCCCTATTGCAGGCAACCAGCTCCAATGAACCCCACGTATTAGCGCTGAATAGCACGGGGAAAATAAATGTGTCATCCGGAAAAAACACTCCAGTAACTGATACTGAAAACAGCCGCACGACTTCATCCAGCGATAACAGTTCGCAAAGTTTAAATATTTCGGTGTTAACACTCCCAGCCATGCCTTCAGCGCAACCCAACACCAGCATACTGACGACAACAGCAAGCAATGTTGATAATGGTTTGTTATCCAGCAGTGCGGTGACCGCCGCAACGACCCCATCAGTCATGACAAGCACAACCAGCAACAACAACATTTCCAACTGGTTAACGGCATCGACAACAGCGACATCATTCGCATCAACGATGAGCAATAGCAATTTCACGCCACTGAGTGGAAAACTGACCAGCGACACGAATCCCACCACCAATCAGTCGCTCACGCAGATCCTCAGCGAGCTTTCACTATTTGCAGACAGTACGTCGTTATCAGCCACGCCGAACATACCGCTGCCATCAAGCAGTACAACGTCAACCACACAACAACTGGGCGAACAGTTGCTCGATACCTTAAAACAGCAGGTGTCGACACAATTGAGTCAGAAAACCCAGCAAACCACCATTCGGTTAGATCCACCAAGCCTAGGGCAATTAGCTATCGCTATCCGTATTGATGGCGACAAGATGACCGTGCAAATCAATGCCGAACACAGCGGCGTTCGTGAATCGCTGCAAAACAGCCGAGAGCAATTACGTCAGTTACTCAGCACTGAACATAACGGCACGATTGATGTCGATATCGGGCAGCAACAATCATCCACCCCGCAACAGCGTCAGCCGTCTTATGCGCAAACAATCGACCCCGACATTATCAGTGCGCCCGCAATCAGCAGCGACACAACAGCAACCGCAGCCTCTTCAGAACCAGCCGCCACCGGTGACTGGTTAAATACGGTGGTGTAATGGAGAAATTATCCCGTGAATAAAAAGGCAATTCTCATATCCGTGATTGGTGGGCTACTACTGATTCTGTTCAGTGTGGGAGCCACCTTATTGGTCATCGGCCACCCAGATTGGTATGGCGCCGCAGCGCACAATGAACAACCGACAATGCCGGAAGTCAGTAAAAAACCGCTGTTCAAGCCACTGGAAAAATTCGTGATCAGCATCGATGGCGATGCCAGTCGCCATTATTTGATGCTGGAAATGACGCTGGTTACCCACAGTGCATCGCAAATCGAAAGTTATGATGAACTGATGCCGGTGATCCGCAATTCACTGGTGCAATATTTCAGTCAACGCAACGAAGCTCAGCTCACTGAAGAACTGCATCATGTCGAACATCTGCAAACCGAGTTGCAAGAACGCCTGATCAGCACCTTGCAAAACTACGGTTTCAAAGCTGCGCTGGATGAAGTGCTGATCACCAAATATGTCGTGCAGTAAGGATCACTGATGCTGCAAGAATGTTTGTCAGAAGATAGCTACGGCTCATTTCCCCCTCCAACCAGCAGCCCGCAGGATGAGCAGGCACAGCTGGTGCCTTATCTTTATCTGGTCAAACGGGCGCTGACCCATCTGCGCAGCCAGATCACCGCCAGTATGGCGCGTGAAGATCTGGAACAGATCGGGCTACTTGGGTTACTGGAAGCATTACGCCGCTATGGTACACCTGACGCCATGTTTGAAGGTTTTGCCTTTAAGCGTATTCGTGGTGCCATGCTGGATGAATTACGCAGACAAGATTGGCGCCCGCGTCAATTACGCCAGCAGGCCAATGCATTTAATCAAGTGGTGCGTAAACAGACCAACCAACTGGGGCGTATGCCAAACGAACAAGAATTGGCCGAGATCCTCAACATCACGCCCGATGAAGTGCGCGAACTGTTTTATGCCAGCCAGGCAGAAGCCATGCAAAGTCTGGATGAACTGCTGGAATGCACATACCCAACCAGCAACGGCGATGATGATTTCCATCAACTCGAAATTCAAATGTCGCTGAAAAAAGCACTCGCCGTGTTATCGAAACGCGACCAACTGCTGCTGGCGTTGTATTACCAATATGAACTGAACATGAAAGAGATCGCGCTGGTGCTTGATTTAACCGAATCACGCGTCTGCCAACTTCATAAACAAACCATCGTACTGCTGAAAAACCAGCTGTCTGAATTATCGTGAGGTACTGCCATGCAGAAGCTGATAGGTGTTGGTGTTGTAATTTTATGTGTTTTCGGTGGTTTCATCATGGCACACGGCAAACTGGCCGCACTGTGGCAACCATCCGAAATGGTAATTATTTTGGGGGCCGCGATTGGTTCCACCGTGATTGGCAACTCCAAAGAGGTGCTGATCGAGATGAAACACCAGCTCAAAGTCATCTTCATGCCGAAAAAGGAAGAGGGTGATTTATACCGCGAACTGCTCACACTCATGCACCATCTCTTAGATGAAGTTCGCCTGAAAGGCATCAAAGCACTGGATGAACATATTGAAGCGCCTAGCCAAAGCTCGGTGTTTCTTTGTTATCCGACGGTGGAAGAAAATCCACTGTTATTAGGTTTTATCACAGACAATTTACGTCTGATCAGCATGGGCAAGATCTCACCGCATGAACTCGACACCCTGCTGGAAAATGAAATCATGATCATGCAGGAAGATATGCTGAAACCAGCGCATGCTTTGCATCGCACCGGTGAAGCCTGCCCCGGTTTCGGTATTCTGGCCGCCGTAATGGGCATCATCATTACCATGCAACAGCTCGATGGCCCGCTCACTTACATCGGCGTGCACGTGGCCGCATCGCTGGTCGGCACCTTTATCGGTATATTCCTCTGCTACTGTCTGCTTGAACCTGCCAGCAGTGCCATGGAGTCACTGGTACAAAAACACATCAATCAGTTGGAATGTATTAAGTCGATTTTGATCGCACATATTCGCGGTAAAATGCCGCTACTGGCCGTTGATGCCGGGCGTAAAACCCTGGAACCCGATGTGAAACCCAGCTTCCTGGCGATGGAAGAGTGGGTTACCAACAGGGCAATGTAATGCGTAACGATCAAGAGCAAGTGATTGTCGTTCGCAAACGTCGTGGCGGCGGGCACAAGAAATCGGGGGGAGCTTGGAAAGTGGCGTTTGCCGACTTCACACTGGCCATGATGGCGCTGTTTATGGTGCTGTGGGTGCTGGCCGTTTCCAGTCAGCAAGAGCGTGAAATTCTGGCTACCCGTCTGCGCGATTACAGTATCTTATCCAATGAGGCGAACCCCTTCGATATCAGCAATAGTCCATTTCCTGTCGATATGGAAGGTAAACCGTCGATTGAAGATCAAATGGCCTTGCAATATGTCACCGACGGGCAACCACAACAACCGAACGAACTCTATCATCAAGCCAATGGCAAGCAGCTTTCACAAGCGGTCGAAGGTGAGACAGCAAAAGGCTATCTCGACACCCCCGCGCAGATGCAACAACTAGGCAGCATCATCTCGCGTCTGGCCAAAGAAGCACATTTACAAAATAACTTAAAATTGGAAGTGGTCGCACAGGGGTTACGCATTCAGATCCGTGACGATGACAGCAGCCAAATGTATGCGCGCGGCAGTGCGTTCATAACTCCCTATTTTAGCCAGGTATTAAACTCGCTCACCCCACTGCTCAGTAGCGTGCAAAATAAACTGATGATCTCAGGTCATACCGACAGTGTGCCCTACCCCGATGATCACTACACCAACTGGGAACTCTCCAGTGAACGCGCGGCGATGGCGCGTCGGGTTATGGTCAGCCGAGGTTTACCGGCCGAACATGTCGCGATGGTCATAGGGCTTGCTGACACCATGCTCGTTGACCCGAAAAACCCGGAAGCCAGCCAAAATCGGCGCATCGAAATCTTGCTGATGAACAAAAAAGCCGAACAAGCCCTGACTCACCTGTTTTCTCAACCCGTGACGGCAGCCTCACTCGCTGCACAACCTCAGCCGCCACTGGCGCGCCCCGACAATAACGGACGCTAATGTATGCCTAAGCCAACCTCTGCCATGAACTTACCAGATCACGATGACAGCCGCGGACGCAGAGAATATCCCCGCTGGTATTTTTATAATCCCTTTACCGAACTGGAAGATCAAATTTCCGGCATCAGCGCCACCATCAAAACCCCCGGCTGGTGGTTTGATCGCTTTCTGGCAAATACCATTATCAAAGATTTAAGTATGGGTGGTGCAGGGTTTATTGTGCCGCAACATGTCACAGTACCAGATCACATCATCTTAGTGCTGGAAGATAAATACCGGCTGGAATGTGAAGTACTGCATCGCCGCCCGCTCAATCGTTATCTCACGTTTTATGGCGTACGCTGGGAACACAGCCGTCGGCGCATCGTGATGACGATCATCGCCAAATACAGTAAACAGAGCCGGTTTGTAAAATGAGTAAACTTCCTCACGCCAAAATCAGCATACGGCCGTCACAAGCAAACACTAATGCCCGTTTTGAAAAAGCATGGGCGTTGCATAAAAAACAAAAACGACCGGAAGCCGATAAACTTTATGCCACGATCCTACGGCAACAACCCCATCATTTTCAGACACTCTATTACTACGGTCTGTTCAATTTTGAACAACAAGCGTTTGTTAAAGCCATCGCTCTACTTACAACCGCAATCCATGTTATGCCGAGCAGCGCCAAAAGTTACTATAACCGTGGCTTAACGTATACCGAGCTAAAGCAATATACTGACGCCCTTCAGGATATGAATAAAGCCATTGAGCTCGATGACGATTATTTACAAGCCTACCAATTCAGAGCCAACTTATATCGCTTGCTCGACGATGATGAACAGGCCTTGCATGACTACCACATCATCATTGAAAAATGGCCTGACAATGTGAATGCCTACAACGATCGGGGCGTGGTTTACCGAAATAAAAAACGGTTCAAAGAAGCCTTATTAGATTTTGAAAAAACGGTACAACTGCAACCCGAACATGCCCTGGCCTACGCCAATATCGGTATTATTCTGTTTGAATTTAAACAATACAAAAGCGCACTCGGTTGTTTAAATCACGCGATCACGTTAAACCCCAAACTATCTTCCAGTTATGCTTCTCGTGGCATGATTGCCGCGCGGATGGGGAATAATGAACTTGCCGCCAAAGACTATGAAATGGCATTCGCGCTCGGCGGAAAAGATCCGCAAATAAGCTTCAATGCCGCCATGGTCCATCTGGCACAAGGCGATTACCGCAAAGGCTGGCAGCTCTATGAAGCACGCTGGCACATTACAAAATCAGCACTGTCACAAGATAAACGGCAATACACGCAACCCCAATGGAAAGGCGATGAACCCCTTACCGGCAAAACGATTTATCTATTTTGCGAACAAGGGTTTGGCGACACACTGCAATTTTGCCGCTACATTCCACTGGTTGCCGCCCTAGCGGAAAAAGTAATTGTTGAAGTTCAGCCCGCTTTACACCGCCTGATAACACACCAGTTTGGACATCTGGCGCAAATCAACCAAGAAAAAGATCCCACGCCCGATTTTGATCTGCACTGCCCGTTAATGAGTCTACCGCTGGCATTCCAGACACAATTAGATAGCATCCCCTTCACATCTGGTTATTTACAGCCTGAACCGTCTAAACAAACACGCTGGCAACAACGCTTGGGAGAAAAAACCAAGCCACGCATTGGGCTAGTCTGGACTGGCAATCAAACCCACGCCAATGATTTTCACCGCAGTATTGAGCCGACCATACTGGAACAGATCCTTCGCGACGATTTTCAATTCATCTGCTTGCAGAAAATGATCCGCCCGGCTGATTATCCATGGATGAATGCGCACCCACAGGTGCAATTTTTTTGTAATGAACTGGACGATTTTTCCGATACGGCGGCTTTATGTCATGCGATGGATCTGGTGATCAGTGTGGATACCAGTGTGGCTCATCTGGCCGCTGCACTGGGTAAACCAACGTGGTTATTATTATCGTTCACCTCCGAATGGCGTTGGATGCAAGAGCGGCATGACAATGCCTGGTATGACAGCATCCACATCTACCGACAGCCCAAACATGATGCCTGGCAAGACGTAACCAATAACATCAAAACCGATCTACAACAGTGGAAAGAAAACCAGCAGCCTAGTTTTTAGGGGTAATGGCTTTATCAACAACCGATAGTGGGATCAGCATCGGCTGCTTACTGATTCCCATATCTCGTCGCTCAAAATCAATGGCTGTTGCTTTCGGAATAATGAAGGGATCAGCACTGCGCTCTAACGGCAATAATGGTGGCAACGGTGCGGTATCAATCACCGATAGCAATGTTATTTGATGTGTATCACCAGCTAGGTTTACACCATATTGCTCAGCATGCTGAATAATGTCGACCAACGCCAACAACCGTGGCACATAACGTTGCGTTTCTGCTGGCAACACTAAATCACAATAGGCGTTTTGTTGCGCACTATCCTGAGCCTGTTTGATCCGGCGTTCACCGGCGTTATACGCCGCCAGAGCCAACGACCAATCCCCGGAAAAATAATCTGCCAGCCAGCGTAAATAATGTAACGCCGCATCGGTTGAGCGCGGTAATAACAAGCGTTCATCTTGCCTTACAGAAACCTGCAATCCAAACCGCCGTGCCGTATCTGGCATCAACTGCCACATCCCTGCTGCCCCTGCCGATGAGACGGCGTGTGACTGATAACTACTTTCCAATAATGGTAGCCAAACTAACCATGTTGGTAGCCTCATCTTTTTCAATTGCTGGCCGATATAACTGATAACTGGTGCCGATTGCTGCAGGCGTACTTCTAAATACGATTTTTTACTCAACAAATACTGACGTTCCACTGCAATACGCAGACGGCATGGTGCAGACCAGTTAGCAGAAGATAAGCCTGCAGATATTACGAACGAGAAAGGTGTTGTTAAGGGCTTAGCTAAACCAGGCCCGAAGTTGGTAAAGAAGAAAAGACTACACAGAAATAAATAATAAGTAATACGCGTTACTGGCATGCAGATCCACCGCCTAACGCTGATGCATAAACTAAAATTGAAGTAAGAGAGGCCAGTAATGATCTTAAATAATCGAGCAGATAAACGACTGCATAAATTTGTGCTTTATCTGATTCTGGCGAACTTTATTTTGATCGGTCTGTATCATATGAGCTATAGCCACATCAGCCAATTGGGCCAGCTCGCCGCAGGCAGTTTATTGGTCGGTTATAACCTGATGCTGGTCAAACTCATTAGCCAGCACACGCACAACAGCCATGACACTTACCTTATTTACCCGGTAGTTATAGCAGTGTTCAGCCTGTGCGTGTCAATGCTTTACCTGTTTTTCGTGTTCTAAACAAATCTAAACAATTAACCCCATCAGCAATGGAAGCAAAACGCTTCCGCATGCCGTTACCCTTTCAGATTGGGCTGTCCTTGTTCAGTTCAGATAACACAGACGAAACCGCCAGTAACAACGCCGAACGGATCACTTGATCCCGACGATTCAACTGTAATTGCTGCAACATAGGATCGGCCTTTTCATCCGGCTCTTCTACCTGCATCATACTGATCTGCTGTACGCCGTGTAATTTATCAATCTGCTCACGTACACAAGGCTCGCCAAACCGGTGATCATGGATATCGCCAACCAAAAAATCACGAATACGAATGTAGCGTTCAATATCCTGTGATAATTCCAGCGAGATCAAACCCAAGGCAAAAATAAGCTTCAAACGGATGGTGAGATCAGCCAAAGGACCTTTACCATTCAGTAACGGTTCAATCGCATATTTGACCGCATACTCTTCTTGACGAAAAGCACGACGCATCAATTGATCGACCCCTTCCTCCAGCATATCGACTACTTCGAGGAAGAATCCTCGCGGATTCTCCGGTTCGGTCAGACGCTCAAAAACTGCGTCCTCCTGATAAGTTGGTGCTTTAACTTTATTCATATTGTTTGATCTTATGTGGAAAACCAGAAATCTGACCCGTCGCCCTTTTTGATTTTTATTGTTATTGTTATAAATTTGTTATTAATTTGATTATCTAAAAGCAAGAGAGAGGGGATTCCCTCTCTCTTTTTACATCATTTGGCCATGCGCTGATATTCAGCCACAATCGTTGCCACACAAGGCTCATCCGCTTTCAGGCCAGTCGCGCGTAATAACGCAGCTTCCACACCGTCTTGCTCAATCCAACCTTGTAATTCAACCGCCTGAGGATCATCTGCATTCTGATAATGTAACGCAGCAGCAATACCTTTCAGTAATGCGGCGTTAGGTAAACCATATTCCAGCGTACCCAACAGCGGTTTAGTTAAACGGTCTTCCGCGCCCAGTTTACGCAGTGGCTGACGACCTACACGGTCAATTTCATCCACCAAATAAGGGTTGGCAAAACGAGTCAGGATCTTCTCGATATACGCGTGGTGTAACTGGCGATCAAAACCATAACGTGCCACTAACACTTCACCACTTTCCTGCATCGCCTGACGTACAGTGTTCTGAATCTCTTCGTCAGCAATGGCTTCACGAATGGTTTTATAACCAGCCAATTTACCTAAATAAGCCGTCACAATATGGCCAGTATTTAAGGTAAACAGTTTACGTTCTACATACGCCAGCAGATTGTCAGTCAGTTCCATACCCTGAACCGGTGGAATCTCGCCACGGAACTGGTTTTTATCCACAATCCATTCGCTGAAACTTTCAACTGTTACAGCCAGCGGATCTTCTTCATTGGCAGCAGCAGGAGGAACAATACGGTCTACCGCTGAATCAACAAACCCAACATGAGTTTCCAATAAAGCATGGAATTCTGCAGGTAAAACCGCCAAAACGGCTTGCTTCAGCTGGCTGGTGCCACGCACCATATTTTCACAGGCAATGATATTAACCGGAGCCATGTTGCCTTGTTCAAAGCGCAGCTGTAAACCTTTGGCAATAGTAGCAGCAATTTTGGCCAGCACTTGTGGGCCAACTGCCGTAGTAATAATATCTGCTTTGATAATTTGATTAATCACATCGTCACTGTTCGCCTGAACAGCAGCAATATGGCGAATAACATCGGTGTGTTGAGCATCGCCCACTACACGCACCTGGTATTCCTGAGAATGATTTAGCTGATCAACCAGTTGAGTATTGGCATCAGCAAAGGTCAGCTCTGCGTCTGATTCTGACAGTAATTTACCGATGAAACCACGACCAATATTTCCAGCGCCAAAATGTAATGCTTTCATTTATTTTTACTCCTTAAGACCCGGGGAAAGAAGGCCACCGCAGTGGCCTTCCTGCTGTTACGCTGCGCGATGACCGCTGAGCAATTCCAGTACGAAATTGACATCCGTAGTGGTTGCTAAACGTTCGATCAGCGATGGATCATCCAGAGTACGAGTCAGGTTGTTGATCACTTGCAGGTGCTCATCATTACGAGCTGCAATACCAATGACCAGACGCGCTACTTCATCTTTTTCTGGACCAAATTGCACACCGGCAGGGTATTGGCAAATAACAACACCGGTTTTTTTCACTTTATCTTTCGCATCAATTGTTCCGTGCGGTACGGCAATTGACTCGCCCAGATAGGTTGATACTAATTTCTCACGAGCTAACATCGCATCAACATATTCTGGTTCAACACAGCCATTCGCGACCAACATTTCACCCGCTAAACGAATAGCAGCTTCTTTATTGTCGGCTTTCAGGCCAAGACGTACATGCTGAACACCTAATGTAAACAGAGCTGGAGTCAGATCTTCGCCACGATAAGAGTTATCGTTAGCGGCTACCGCCTTTGGGAGTCGGCCTTCGCCAGCCTCCTGTAAACGGGCGATCAAGTTGTCGTACAGCTGATTATCTAAGAAGTTATTCAGAGAAATATGCTTAGCATTTGGTGCATGACGACGAGCTCGGTCGGTCAGGTCACGGTGTGTGATCACGATGTCCGCTTTGTCATCCAGATTATTGATCGCTTGGTTTACCACGGTAATTGGCAAGCCTGCTTTCTCAACTTTCTTACGCAGCAGGCTTGCACCCATTGCGCTAGAACCCATGCCAGCATCACACGCAACCACAATGTGTTTTGCAGTCAGAGCTGAGTGACCGTCGTCATTCGCAGCAACAGAAACACCTTTGCTTTGTTGTTTCATGTCTTTCATTTTGCGAGTAGCGCCTTCCAGGTCTTCTTTAGTATTCGACGCTTGTTGACGAACGAACACAGAAGCAACCAGGAACGAAACTGTGGTAGCTGCAGTTACAGAACACAGTACACCGAAGATAGAATCTTTTGGCGTCATCAACAGCACGGCGAAGATAGAACCTGGAGATGCAGGAGATACCAGACCAGCGCCAAATACGGTCAGAGTGAACACACCAGTCATACCACCAGCGATAACAGCCAGGATCAGACGTGGGTTCATCAGTACGTATGGGAAGTAGATTTCGTGAATACCACCCAGGAAGTGAATGATAGACGCACCAGCAGCTGATTGTTTAGCGTTACCACGACCAAACATCATATATGCCAGCAGGATACCGAAACCTGGACCTGGGTTAGCTTCGATCAGGAAGAAGATCGACTTGCCATGCTCAGCAGCTTGTTGAATACCCAGTGGAGAGAAGATACCGTGGTTGATTGCGTTGTTCAGGAACAGAATTTTCGCAGGTTCAACAAAGATAGAGGTCAGTGGTAACAGGCTGTGAGCAACCAGGAAACCTACACCAGCGGCCAGCGCAGTAGACAAACCTTTAACGAATGGTCCAATCAGGTAGAAAGAAACGATTGCCAACGCCATACCGATGATACCGGCAGAGAAGTTGTTAACAAGCATTTCAAAACCGCTTTTCACTTTACCTTCGATAGCACGGTCAAAGTGTTTGATCGCCCAGCCGCCCAGTGGACCAGCCATCATCGCGCCCATGAACATTGGAATATCAGTACCAACGATAACGCCCATAGTAGTAACAGCACCTACTACTGCACCACGGTCGCCACCAACTAATTTACCGCCGGTATAACCGATCAGTAATGGCAACAGGTACATAATCATTGGGCCAACCAGTTTGGCTAACGTTTCATTTGGCAGCCAGCCAGTTGGGATAAACAGTGCCGTAATAAACCCCCACGCGATAAATGCGCCAATGTTGGGCATAACCATGTTGGAGAGAAAACGGCCAAAATTTTGTATCTTGACCTTGGTATCTGGTGATAGCATAAAACACCCCGTTCGATGCCTGATTAATGGTGGATTGTGATAGCGGATTTGCCGATCCGCGATTTGTTTTGTCTCACTAATAAATCTATCACTTTCTACACGATTAGGTTTGAGAACGGGGGCTTTTGTGAAGCACATCAATTATTCATGGCGATCCACCCAGCTTTGTCGTGATATTGATCACATAAAAACAGCGGTAACTTGGCTGTTTAGTGTCCCAAGTCTGCTCCAACCCCTGTTTTTTGTGATGTAGATCACTCACTAGTCCTCTTTGCCTCCTCGGTAAAGAGTGATTTAAATCACAAAAACAACAAATTACCCCAATTGAATCCCTTTTTGCTTATTTTAACGTTTGACCGTAATAAGTTTTGTCGCCATATGACCTTGTCTGCTACAAATATCTATACTACTGATAAGGGTTGTCGACATTCCCTTTTTAATCAACAGCGTATGTTTCACCGTATGTAAAAGGACAGACCGATGGCAGGTTCCCGGTGGATAGCATTTTTCTTTGTTTTCTGTTTTAGCGCTGCATCCTCTGCGGCTGAACATGCTGAACATGTTGTGGTGCAGCTGAAATGGGTAAATCAGTTTCAGTTTGCAGGTTATTACGCCGCTGTTGAAAAAGGCTTTTATAAGGCAGCAGGATTAGATGTCGAATTACGCCCGAATGGTTACAACGGTACATTTGTTTCGCCGGTCGATGCGGTGGTCAAAGGTGATGCCCAATACGGCATATCAAATTCTGGATTGGTGCTGGATTACCTGAACGGTAAACCGGTTGTTGTACTCGCAGCAACGCTACAGCATTCCGCAGTCAGTTGGATCGTGCTGGAAAAATCCGATATTAAAAACATTCACGATATGATGAAAAAGCGGCTCATGGCCGTCTTTCCATTAAGTGAAAGTCTGGAACTATTAGAACCCTTCCGCGCCGAAGGTATCCCACCAGAAAAACTAAATCTCATCCAGACAGGCTTTGATTTGCAACCGCTTATCGATGGAAAAATTGACGCCTACGATGGTTATGTGACCAATGAACCTTATCTGCTGGAACAAAAAGGCATTCCCTACCGACTGATCGATCCTCGTACTTATGGCATTGATTTTTATGGTGATGTGTTATTTACATCCCAGAATGAGCTGAACGAGCATCCAGAGCGAGTAGCCGCCTTTCGTAAGGCAAGTATGGAAGGTTGGCGTTACGCCATGGCAAATCCGGAAGAAATCATCGATTTGATCATGCAAAAATATGCGCCACAGAAGACACGTGACCATCTGCGCTTTGAAGCTAAGGCCATGTGGAACCTCATGCAGCCCGACATTATCGAAATTGGCCATATGAACCCGGGGCGGTGGATGCGTATTGCCGAAGTGATGACTGAACATCAACGTATTATTGATGAGTCAACGCTGAATCGGTTCATATACGACAGTGACAAATACCAACCGAATCTGTCACGTTATCTACGCATTGCCACCGTGTCATCGCTCTTGGCGTTATTCTTGGCTGGGATAAGCACCTGGATTTATCGCACCAATCGACGGTTACAACGCGAAGTCACCGCACGTCAGCAAGCAGAGCAGCAACTGCGTCATCTATCTGAGACCGATGCGCTAACAGGCTTAGCCAATCGCCGCGCATTTGATCTGCATATGACGCAGGAATTTCAACGTTTTCTACGTTATCGTCATCCGTTCAGTGTGGTAATGATTGATATAGACTGGTTTAAACGTATCAATGATACCTTTGGTCATCCTGCTGGCGATCATGTATTAACCGAATTTGCCTGGCGTTTACGCGATCATATTCGTAAAACAGATTTCCTCGCGCGTATCGGCGGCGAAGAATTTGCCATCCTGATGCCGGAAACCTACCCTCTCGATGCCAGAAAAAGAACGGAGCTGTTGCAACAGATAATTAACGCAACACCTTTTCAGTTGTCCGGCGTTTCCGATATGCCACTCATGATCACCGCCAGCTTTGGTATTTCATGTGTCGCCGATAACGACTTAGTCGCAGAAGCACCATTAATCCGAGCCGATACGGCCTTGTATAAAGCCAAAAACAACGGCCGCAACCAAGTGGTCTTATTTAATGAAGAAAATAAATTAACGCTAGTTATAGACTAATATACTGATTTTAAAAAATAAAAAAGCCCTCTAATTTTAGAGGGCTTTTTCGTATGGAATGCGTAAATAGATTACGCTTTCCACGCCTTCCAAGTATTGATCAGACCATTGGTCGAGCTGTCATGGCTGGTGACTGCCGCAGCAGAATTCAACTCAGGCAGGATCTTGTTAGCCAGTTGTTTACCCAGCTCAACACCCCATTGGTCAAAACTGAAGATGTTCCAAATGATGCCTTGTACGAAAATTTTTTGTTCGTACATAGCAATCAAAGCACCCAGTGTTTTTGGTGTCATCTGTTTAAACAGAATCGAGTTAGTTGGGCGGTTACCTTCAAACACTTTAAATGGCACCAGATCTTTCACCTGTTCCAGTGTTTTACCTGCTGCCAGGAACTCAGCTTCCACCGCAGCTTTGGATTTACCAAACGCCAAGGCTTCAGTCTGAGCAAAGAAGTTAGCCAGCAGTTTCGGATGATGATCACCCACTGGGTTGTGGCTGATAGCCGGTGCCAAGAAATCACAAGGGATCAGCTTAGTGCCCTGATGGATCAGCTGATAGAACGCATGCTGGCCGTTAGTGCCTGGTTCGCCCCAAATGATTGGGCCAGTTTGGTAATCAACCGCATTACCGTTACGGTCAACATACTTACCGTTTGATTCCATGTTGCCTTGCTGGAAGTAAGCAGCAAAACGGTGCATGTATTGGTCATACGGCAGGATCGCTTCGGATTCTGCTTCGTAGAAGTTGTTGTACCACAGGCCAATCAGCGCCAACAGCACAGGAATGTTTTGTTCGTAGGTCGCGGTGGCGAAATGGGTATCCATCTCAAACGCGCCTTCCAGCAGTGCTTCGAAGTTTTCAAAGCCCAGCGACAGCGCGATTGGCATACCGATCGCAGACCAAGAAGAGTAGCGACCGCCAACCCAATCCCAGAATTCAAACATGTTGGCAGTGTCGATACCAAATTCAGCTACCGCTTTACCATTAGTAGACAGCGCCGCAAAGTGTTTAGCAACATGCGCTTGATCACCAGCAATATTCACAAACCAGTCACGCGCAGACAGCGCATTGGTCATGGTTTCCTGAGTGGTGAAAGTCTTTGATGCCACCAGGAACAGCGTAGTTTCTGGATCAACGTTTTTCAGTGTTTCCGCGATGTGAGTACCATCAACGTTAGAAACAAAATGCATCTGCAGGTGATTTTTGAACGGACGCAGCGCTTCAGTGATCATCACTGGGCCTAAGTCAGAACCGCCGATACCGATGTTGACCACGTGTTGGATCGCTTTACCGGTATAACCTTTCCACTCGCCAGAAATGACGTTATCGCAGAAGGTTTTGATTTTCGCCAGCACCGCATTCACTTCCGGCATCACGTCTTTACCGTCAACCATCACTGGGCGGTTAGAACGGTTACGCAAGGCGGTGTGCAGTACGGCACGGCCTTCAGTATGATTAATCTTCTCACCATTGAACATGGCATCAATAGCCGAGCGCAGATCCACTTCGTGAGCCAGGTCGATCAACAGATCCAGCGTTTCGTCAGTGATCAGGTTTTTGGAGTAATCCACCAGAATATTGTCTTTGTAGGTGGTGGAGAACTTGTCAAAACGAGCTGGGTCTGCAGCAAACAAATCACTCAGCTGACGATCTTTATTCGCCGCGAAATGAGCTTCCAGCGCTTTCCACGCTTTGGTCTGGGTAGGATTGATGTTTTTCATCGTGTCACTATTCCTGAGAGTCGATTAATAAACTTTTATTGTCTGCACACACGTCTCATAGAGCCCCCACTAACGTGTGTACAGTGCCGATGATTCAGCGCGCAGTTTACACCTTTTTGTATGGATTTGCTGCAACCACGATCATTGCTGAACCATCTGCCAGAAGGCATGCAGCAACGGCTCATCAAGTCTTCGTTTGAGAACACAAAACCCCACTTCAAATGGTTTGAGTGCCGGCACGGGCTGAATGACCCGCACTTGCGAAGCAAAGGTGCTGTGCTCAATCACCGCTTCCGGCACCAGACCGATGCCACAATCCAGCGTCACCATGCTAACGATGGCTTCATTACCCGCTACTTCGGCATAGATGTTCGGGCTGATACCTTTATTACGAAACCATTGGTCACAGCGTTTTCGCGCCAGCCCCTGCTGCGACACGATCAACGGCACCTGCGACCAGTCCGGTTCGCCGTCTTTTAACCACTGGCTGACATTGGTACTGTTACGGGGGGCAATAAACACCAATGGCACTCGCTGCAACAGGCAATATTGCAAGCGGGCGGGTAACGCATCGGGACGTGCCGCGATGGCAATATCCGTTTCCTCTTGCAACACTTTATCGACAGCCAGTGCCGCATCGCCGGTCTCCAGCTTTAACTCCAGTTGCGGATAACGATGGCGAAAACGCCCCAGCACTTCCGGTAGCAGAAAATAACTGGCAGTGACGGAGCAAAAAACACGGATCCGTCCTTGCAGCGCTTCGCGCGGATGACGCAAGTCATCTCGCAGATCTTGCCACTCTTGCAACCAGCGCTCGGCAAAACCTAACAGCCGTTTGCCTTCATTGGTTAACACGACACTGCGATTATCTCGTTCAAACAATGCACAGCCGGTTTCCTGCTCGAGCCGTTGCATGGTCCGGCTTAACGTCGAGGGGCTGACCGCCATCTGATTGGCGGTATTGGCAAAATGCAGCGTATGCGCCAAATGGGCAAATAGCGATAAGGTACGGAAATCCATGACTTACTCCACGTTGCAAAAAACGCAATATTTAGTTCTAAATATATCATTTCCAGCAATGTCATTGCTCGTTTATAGTAATGCAGTTTTCGGACTCTGACCGTTATCAGACCCTATACAGCAATCTTAATTTCAGCATGGAGCTATTCCAGATGGCTAACTACTTCAATACCCTGAACCTGCGTCAGCAGTTAGAACAATTAGGCAAATGTCGTTTCATGAACCGTGACGAATTCGCCAGCGAATGCGATTTCCTGAAAGGCAAAAAAGTCGTGATCGTCGGCTGTGGCGCACAAGGCCTGAACCAAGGTCTGAACATGCGTGATTCAGGTTTGGACGTTTCCTACGCACTGCGCGCAGAAGCGATTGCTGAAAAACGTAAATCATTCAAACAAGCCTCTGAAAATGGCTTCACTGTTGGCACTTACGAAGATCTGATCCCGACTGCGGATCTGGTAGTAAACCTGACTCCAGACAAACAACACACCGCCGTTGTTAAAGCCGTGATGCCATTGATGAAAGAAGACGCGACACTGGGTTACTCTCACGGTTTCAACATCGTGGAAGAAGGCACTCAGATCCGTAAAGACATCACTGTGGTCATGGTTGCACCAAAATGCCCAGGTACTGAAGTACGTGAAGAATACAAACGTGGTTTCGGTGTACCAACCCTGATCGCTGTGCACCCAGAAAACGATCCGAAAGGCGACGGTCTGGCAATTGCTAAAGCATGGGCTGCAGCAACGGGCGGTCACCGTGCTGGTGTTCTGCAGTCTTCTTTCGTGGCAGAAGTTAAGTCTGACCTGATGGGTGAACAGACTATTCTGTGTGGCATGCTGCAAGCTGGTTCTATCCTGTGCTACGAAAAAATGACTGCTGCCGGTATCGACGCTGGTTACGCAGGCAAACTGATCCAGTTCGGTTGGGAAACCATCACCGAAGCCCTGAAACAGGGTGGTATCACTGCAATGATGGATCGTCTGTCTAACCCAGCAAAACTGCGCGCTTTCGAGCTGGCAGAAGAGATGCGTGTTCTGATGCGTCCACTGTTCCGTAAACACCAGGACGACATCATCAGCGGCGCATTCTCTAGCGGCATGATGGCTGACTGGGCTAATGACGATGCGGACCTGTTCAAATGGCGTGAAGAAACAGGCGCCTCAGCGTTTGAAAACGCACCAGCATTCGATGGCACTATCGCGGAACAAGAGTATTTCGACAACGGTATTATCATGGTTGCCATGGTGAAAGCCGGTGTAGAACTGGCGTTCGAAACCATGACTGAATCAGGCATCATTGCTGAATCTGCTTACTACGAATCACTGCACGAACTACCGCTGATCGCGAACACCATCGCGCGTAAACGTCTGTACGAAATGAACGTGGTTATCTCTGACACCGCAGAATACGGTAACTACCTGTTTGCTAACGCAGCCGTACCATTGCTGAAAGAACACATCATGCCGAAAGTGGGCACTGACGTGATCGGTAAAGGTCTGTCTGTGAAAGATAATAGCGTAGACAACGTTGTGCTGGTGCAGGTGAACGAAGCGATTCGTAATCACCCAATCGAACAGGTTGGTAAAGTACTGCGCGGTTACATGAAAGACATGAAACGTATCGCAGTTGGCGGTTAATTCCCGCTCGGTTACGTAAACAAAGCCCGACTTAAGTCGGGCTTTTGCTTTTTGGTGCATTTATTTGCGTGTAACCGGAATCACCATCTCGATATCCCAGTAACCATCCTCTTTCCCGTTATTGAAATAACGTTCAAAGCAAGCACCTGTGCCAAACTGATAATCACTTTGCGCCAAATCGGTAAAGAAGGCGCGCCATGGCGTTTCAAAATCATCGTTCTCGATACGGCAATCACGGATAGCATACTCACCGGCCGGAACAACCTGCAACTGCACATCACCGCTCACAACCGTACCCACTGGTACCGTCATGGCCACATCAGTTTTCAACTCGGCAGGCGGTGTAATATCCGGATTATCCCAATACAACGCCAACCATTCACCTTGCAGTTGCTGTGCTTCACACCAAGCCATCAGCCGCTCAAAACCAGAACCAATGACTTCGGAATAGGGGCCTATTACTCGAATATAAGCAACTTGTTGTGCCGCTCGTTGAATTATTTTTACATCCACGTTTATGCTCCTCGTGCTCATGATTATCTGGACTATGAGTATAGTTTCTTCCGCCAAAAAACAATGATCTGGAGCCGGGCAATTTAAGCCCAACATTGACCGTTTTTATTGCGAATAGTTTTGAATAACGATTCCCGCCATGCCCTGCAACAGCTAAACTAACTCCGTTTTCTAACATAACTGAACCCAGAGCCGATGAAGCGCCGCCGTCGCAGCACCTATGTTCCCTCGCCAGTGCAATATACTGCTTGCCATGAATGTGACTGGCTGATGTTAGTGCCGCCATTACAACCTGGAGAACAAGCAGTCTGCCCTCGTTGCGAGCATAAGTTAAGCTCACTGCCTGCCGAAGCCCGTTTACAACCGCTGGTCTACAGTATTGCCGCCCTGATCATGTTGTTGTGCAGTAATCTGTTTCCTTTTCTCGGTATGGCCGTTAAAGGCATACATCAAGATATGACGTTGTATCAAACAGCGAGCACGTTATTGGAAGAACAGCATCCGGCGTTGGCACTAACGGTTTATTTGTTTATGCAGATCCTGCCAGCAATTTGCTTGGTATTGATTTGTTTGATTTATTCGCGTCTGGGCCAATGGCGTGGTAAACGCTTACGCAAACGGTATACGTTATGGTTATTCCGCCTCATCCCTTGGTGTATGGTGGAAGTATTTCTGATTGGTGTATTAGTTAGTCTGATTAAAATTGCTTCGTTGGCAGATATCGAATTGGGCTACAGCTTCTGGGCATATGTGCTGTTTTCATTATCGATGTTAAAAGCCTTTAGTGTCATCGACCGTGATTGGTTATGGTGGCAGCAAAGTGGCCCGATCCACCTGCGTAGCGCCCCACAACTTAGCGGCAGAGCGATTGAACAAAATCTGACCCTGTGTCATGCCTGCCACGGACTGGTCTCACTGAAAACCCACCGTTGCCCACGTTGTCAAAGCGTATTGCATGCACGCAAACCGCACAGTTTACAATGGACGCTGGCCTTGTTATTTACCGCCATGATCCTTTATATCCCGGCTAATATCCTGCCCATCATGGTCACCGAAAGCCTTGGCCAGCAAACCTATTCCACCATTCTTGGTGGTGTGGTGTTATTGTGGAATATGGGTTCCTATCCAGTCGCCTTGGTCATCTTTATTGCCAGCGTATTAGTGCCGATGGTGAAAATGTTGGCAATTGCCTGGTTATGCTGGAGCATCCATACCCATCGCCCGCATCATCGTCGGGGTCGCACTCGCTTATATCGTCTGACCGAATTTATCGGTCGCTGGTCAATGGTCGATGTGTTCGTCGTTGCTATCTTAGTTGCGCTGATCCGTATGGGAAAACTGATGTCGGTTTATCCCGGTTCCGCCGCCTTGGCATTTGCCGGTGTGGTAGTATTGACCATGCTTTCCGCCATGAGCTTTGACCCACGTTTACTGTGGGATAATGAACCCGCCTCGAATGTCACTGATCAACAAGGAACAGAGGGTGAACAAGACCGTGTTGAATAACCACGCCAGAATCAAAAAACTCCAACGTCTGTCACCGATCTGGTTGATCCCCATCGTCGCCGCCAGTATTGGTTTGTGGATGGTGGTCACCACATTGCACAATCAAGGCCCGCTGATCACGCTGGAGTTGGACAATGCCGAAGGGATCGAACCAGGAAAAACTCCGATCAAAGCCCGCAGCGTGGAAATCGGCAAAGTGCAAACCGTACGTCTAGGTGACGATCTCAAGCATGTCATTGTCACTGCCCGTATGAATGTCGAAGCCGAACCTTTACTGCGGCAAGATACTCGTTTCTGGGTCGTCAAACCCCGCGTGGGCAAGAGCGGCATTTCCGGCCTCAACACGCTGCTCTCTGGTTCTTATCTGGAACTACAACCCGGAAAAAGCAAAGAACATAAACAGGAATTTACCGTACTGGATACACCACCAGTCACGCCGACTAATGCTCCTGGTTTACGCATCGAACTCAGTAGTGAACAGGATAGCGCCCTCGCTATCGGCGATCCGGTGCTGTACCGCGGCTTTACCGTGGGACGGGTTGAGCAGGCTGAATTCAAATCTGATACTCGCCAGATGAGTTATCAGCTGTTCATTCAGGCACCATACGATGCGCTAGTGACTACTAATACCCGTTTCTGGCTCAATCGCGGCATTCAATTGCAAGCCGCCACCGATGGTATCAAGGTGAAAACCGGCACGCTGGAAACTATTTTATCCGGCGGTGTCAGTTTCAGTGTTCCACCCGGTTGGGAACTTGGTGATCCGGTCAAAACTTACCGCACCTACAGCTTGTATGCCGATGAAGACAGCAGCACCATTCGTCGTTATCAAGATAAGGTCGATTACATTCTGCTGTTCGATGAATCAGTTCGTGGCCTCAACCCAGGAGCACCGGTTGAATACCGCGGCATTCAGGTCGGCAGCGTACTTGACGTGCCATTCTCTGCCCCAGGTAATGACTTGTTGACCGCCCGGTCGCGTCAGATCCCAGTGTTGATCCGCATCGAACCCGGTCGCATTCGTCCGGATATGGATAAAGATCAACTACCGAACTGGGAAAATGAATTTGCTACCGCCGTCAAACAAGGACTGCGAGCCTCGCTGCGTTCCGGTAATTTATTGACCGGCGCGTTATATGTGGATCTCAACTTTTATCCGGATCTACCCAAAACGGTCGGGTTAGGAATGCTGGCTAAATACCCAACCTTGCCAACCGCACCCGGTGGCTTAGCACGGATTGAACAGCAGGTAGTTCAATTGCTGAATAAACTGAATCAGCTGGATATTGAAAATGTGCTTACGCGCGCGCAAACCATGCTGACAGAAACTGAAGCCGCGATGGCCAATGTCAGAAAAGTCAGTGCCAGTATGGATAAAATTGCGAATCAACAAAGCAGCCAGCAACTACCGGCTGAATTGAAAAAGACGTTGGCGGAAATGCAGCAAACGTTGCAGGGGCTATCCGCTAACTCACCCGCGTACGGTGAAATGAACCGTTCCATTCAATCACTGAACCGGGTACTACGGGAAGTGCAGCCAATGGCCCGGACGCTGAATGAAAAACCAAATGCCTTGCTATTCCAACCCGATACCGCCACTGACCCTGAACCAAGGAAAGCCGAATGATGCTGCGCTCTTTATTTATTGGCCTCTTATTGTGCGGTTTGTCGGCTTGTAGCAGTAGCTCTTCGACACCGCAGTATTACGCCATTGCACTGCCAGATGTACAAAATAGTAGCCAGCCCCCGAGCCAACAACCAGTGGTAGCGGTCAGTGATGTTGAGCTCGCCGATTATCTGAACAGCATTGGTATTGTGTATCAACAAGATGATGTGCAACTCACCACCGCGACTCAGCATCGCTGGGCAGAAGCACTGGATAAACAACTGACCCGCGCCTTGTTGCAAAACTTACGAACGCAGTTACCGGACTGGCAATGGCAGAATGGCCAAACATCCATGCAAAACATTGCCCAGTTACAGATCAAGGTACGTGGTTTTCACGGCAAAGCCGATGGGCATGCGGTGATCAGCGGTGAATGGACGTTAATGAAAGGAACACAGCAATACAGCGGACAATTCCAGCAGCAATATCCGCTAACGGCAGATGGTTACCCCGCATTAGTGCGCGAACTGCGTACTGGCTGGCAACAAACCACCAGCCAGTTGGCTATGCAGCTAAAACCCTTGCTGCAAAAGAGAGATCATTGAGAATAAAAGCTTCTGTACCAGCTAACAAAACGAGCCAGACCACTGGCAAGTTGCGTCTGCGGTTTAAAACCAATCACCGCTTCCAGTGCTGAAGTGTCAGCACTGGTTTCCAACACATCACCTGGCTGCAGTGGCAATAAATTCATTTGCGCTGGAATGCCTAACGCCAACTCCAACTCGTGGATAAACGTCTTCAGTTCGACAGGCTGACTATTACCAATGTTATACACCCGATACGGCGCTGAACTTTCTGCCGGAGAACCGGTTTCTACCGTCCATTCTGGGTCCGGCTCTGGAATAACATCAGCCAAACGAATAATCGCCTCGGCAATATCATCGATAAAGGTAAAATCTCGCTTCATCTCACCGAAGTTATACACATCAATCGGCTGCCCGGCCAAGATTGCTTTCGTAAACTTGAACAGTGCCATATCTGGTCGTCCCCACGGGCCATACACAGTAAAGAAACGCAATCCTGTGCACGGTAATCCATAGAGGTGGGCATAACTGTGACTCATCAACTCATTGGCTTTTTTAGTTGCCGCATAAAGTGAGACAGGATGATCCACACTATCGGTGGTTGAAAATGGTGTTTTACGATTTAGCCCATACACCGAACTGGAAGATGCATACAACAGATGTTCAATCTTGTGCTGACGACAACCTTCCAGAATATTCAGATGCCCCACTAAATTGGCATCGGCATATGCATGCGGGTTATCCAGCGAATAACGGACACCAGCTTGAGCACCTAAGTGGATCACGCGTTGAAATTGGCCATCCACAAACAACTGCGCCATTAAATTGCGATCAGCCAAATCCCCTTTTACAAACCGGAAAGCAGGGTTAATTTGTAATAACGCTAACCGACTGAGTTTCAGATTAACATCATAATAATCATTCAGATTATCTAACCCAGTTACCTGATGACCTGCAGCCAACAAACGCTCTGCGACATGGAAACCAATAAAACCGGCAGCACCGGTCACCAGATAATGCATGCTATTTTCCTATTACTTATTGAGCACTAATTTAGGTTCGTAATAATAAACTGGGGCGCCAGAACTCTGAACTGACTGACAAGCCGGCAATATGGCATCCGCTTGAAACAAGTACCAGCTGTCGCCGTGCCGTTGGCCTAAATTCACACCTTTCTCGGCAATAAAACATTTACTGAGATTATTGATTGGCCCTAATACCCAACGACGAGCAGAAGCTTGCACCCAGACCGCGGCATCGGTTACTTGTGGTTCATCCGTTTGCAAATAAGCAAAATGATATAACGGCCGATCAGCAAACAGCAGAAACTGCTCACGGAAATTAGTCAGTAACAGTTCATCGTCGGGTGCTAATTGCTGACTCACTTGCTGCATGATCGCCTGCGGTGTGCGCAACTGATTCATCAATGGGAATGACCAGAAACCATAATGCATCCAAAACAACGTCAAGGTCGCTAAAATCGCGGTTAGCGGTTGTCGACGCAACAACCAATTAACCAATAAACCAGACACACCTAAGGAAATGGCAAGCAACCATGGCGAATCCATGTCGCCGAGTTTCGCCAACAACGCGGGTTTGATCAGTACCGCAATCCCGACGATGAGAAACAGTCCGCTCAATAACCAGGCTAAACCTGATAACAGACGCGCAGGCCAACGACGAGTCAGCAGCTCAGGCAGCCAATAGGCCGTCAGCAACGCCAGCACCGGTGTTGCTGGGGTAATATACACACCGCGTTTACCGGCTGACGCCGAAAAGAACAACAGGATCAGCAACAGATAACCCACCAGCAGGATCACCGGGCGTTGCCCTTGCTGAATATCACGTTTGCTCTGCCAAACCATCCACGGTAATAACAACGACCAAGGTAACCAAAATGGCGGAATTACGTTAACCAGATAAAACCAGAACGGAGCAATATGATGCCAGGCATTGGCATAACGCGTGACGGTTTGGTGGAACAAAATATTATTCCGGTACGCTAAATACTCAGGAATTGGATTATGCTGTACCGCCAGTAACATGGGGACTACCCACAACGCACAAGCGGCCAGCAAAAACAGCGGCCCTGCCAACCCCTTCAGCCATTGCGCTCGCGAAGCTTGTTTGATTTGTGCACGATGAGTCCACAAGGCAGGAATCAGCATCAGCGCAGCAATAATACCAACACCTTTGGTAATAATGCCCAAACCTGCGGCAAACCACCCGAGGTAATACCAGCGCCAGCCTCCCCCAGTTAATAAAAACCGCAAGAAACCATAACCACCGAGCGTAATAAAAAAAGTAACCAATTCATCAATCTGCGCCTGTTTCGCCTGCACGGTAAATTGCACCGTAAACAGTAATAATAAACCGGCACGAAATGCGGTGGCTCGATCCCAAATCCGGCGGGCAATATCGTAAACGAGAGCGATACACCCCAGCCCCGCCAACAATGATGGCAGTAAAAAAGCCACCCGCATGGAACCCGTGATCAGATAACCGAGCGCAATGCCCCACATAAACATCGGTGGTTTATCAGGGTAAATTTCACCGCCACGAAAGGGAAACAGCCACTGGCCTGATTCCACCATCTGCTTAGCAACTAAGGCAAAACGCGGTTCATCGGCAGGCCATGGGTCACGCAAGCCCAAACCAGCGCCCAGTACCAATAACCCCAATCCCAGTAGAAACCACAGATTCAGCCGATCACTTTGCCAACCCTGAAGAGTTAAACGATCCGTTATCATACTTGATCCTATACGCTTCGCTGTTAATGCGACGCTTTATCCCGATGCCAGCCGCGATGCTTTACATCCAGATACAGACTGTAGAGAGCGGTAAAGGCAGGAAAAATATTTTGCAGTACGCCAACCGAATCTTGTTTGGCGGAAAACATAAAATAACTCAGTGTCATCAGACTACCGACCACACTCATATACCAGAATAAGCGTGGGATCACCGGCTTACCAGCCCGTTTCGATGCGACAAATTGCACCAGCCAGCGACCGCCGAACATCAAGGCACCGGTATAACCAATAATTTTCCAGGCCGTAATATGAACACCCGTCCACTCCAGCCAAGAAATGGAGTGATTCAGCCAATCAGCGTCCATTCAGGATCTCCTGGATCACGATCCGTTTAGCGCGACGCTGCAACCAACGCACGCCAAACACATCGACTAAACCCACCCACAAACGATTCCAGACGCCGTAATTCGATACCCCCGCCATCCGCGGACGGTGTCCCACCGGATGCACCAACATTTCCCCCCCCATACTCTGGATCAACGCCGGCACATACCGATGCATATGGTTAAACGCCGGCAACTGCACATACCATTCACGGCGTGTTGCTTTCAGACCACAGCCAGTATCGGGAATACCATCTTGTAACATCCAATCTCGAAAGCCATTCGCCAGTTTTGATGACAGGCGTTTTACCCAATCATCACGACGGTTAACACGATGTCCAATGATGCCCACTTTTTTCGGATCAGCCGCATACGCAGCTTGTAAAGCACGTAACATCCCAGGAATATCGGCGGGGTCATTTTGCCCATCGGCATCCAGCACCACTAACCATTCACCAACTCCGTGACGTGCACCGTTTAACACAGAAAAGCTCTGGCCAACCGATTGTTGATGGCGGATCACGGTTAAGCGTTTAAATCCTTCATCACGGATTGTTTTCAGAATATTGAACGTCTGATCCGTGCTGCCATCATCGACATAGATCAGTTCGTAATCAAATGCACCATCCATAGCAGCCCGGATCTCATTAATGAGTGGGCGAATATTCTCTGCTTCATTTTTTGCAGGGATCACAATAGTTACTGCTGGTTGTTGTTCTGAAACATCAGCGTGTACAAAGGTCATTTCTTATTCCTGATACGTCGGGGTGGTGCCAAAGCAATAAAAGCACCAAATTAGCATTATTGTGCCTGATCTCACGGAATGACAAAACAGCTATGAGCGGCAGACAGGTAACAAAAAGTACAATCCGCCACTATCGGAGCAACGCAGCCTAATGAACAAAGCTGATATAATCCTTAAAATCTCATATTGGTATGAACATTTAATATGCAGTCAGATTATTCTCAGCGTTTTGGTGGTATTGCTCGCTTATATGGTGAAACAGCATTATCACGTTTTCAACACAGTCATATTTGTGTAATTGGTATCGGTGGTGTCGGCTCATGGGCTGCAGAGGCATTAGCGCGTTCTGGTATTGATCAGCTAACCTTGATCGATATGGACGATGTCTGCATTACCAATACCAATCGGCAGATCCATGCATTGCAAGGTAACGTCGGTAAGCAAAAGACCGAAGTCATGGCCGAGCGTATCCGTCTGATCAACCCAGATTGTCAGATCAATATTATTGATGACTTTATTACCGAAGAAAATCTCACTGAATATATTGATAGCCGTTTTGACTTTGTCGTCGATGCAATAGACAGCATTCGAGCAAAAGTAGCGTTATTAGCACATTGTAAACGACAAAAAATCGCCCTGATCACGACCGGTGGTGCCGGTGGACAGAAAGATCCAACCAAGATCGCGATCGAGGATCTTTCCCGTACCACCCAAGATCCTCTGGCGGCTAAAGTGCGCGCTGAATTACGCCGCCGCTTTGGTTTTCCCCGTGACCCGAAGAAAAAATTTGCCATCCCGTGTGTTTATTCTACCGAACAACTGACTTACCCGGATGGTGCCGGTGGTATTTGTAGTGCCAAAGCCAGCAGTGACGGTAATCTGAAAATGGATTGTGCTTCCGGGTTTGGCGCAACGACCGTGGTCACCGCGACTTTTGGTTTTGTCGCCGTTTCATATGTGTTACAAAAATTAGCCGCCAAATAAAAAGACCACAAAGACATCCTGATTGTCTTTGTGGTCTTTCTAATTCACACTACGATAGTGTTGATATTTATGTGTTCTGGTTCAGCAACACCATATCGGCAAAGATTTTACCCTGCAGGAAATCGATACCTAATTGACTTAAAATTTCACGGTGTGCTTCATCATCCACACCTGCAGCCAACATCGGCACACAATTACTTTCTGCAAAAGAAATCCAACGCGCCCATTGATCTTCCGGCACATGGCGAATATCCATTCGCAGCATATCGACCGGCAGTGACATCGCGGTAATTTGCATCAATAACTTAACATCAAAGCAGAAACGCACACCACATTGTCTTAGATCTGCGATCGTTTCAGACAAACTGGACTGCTTATTGCTGGCATCAAGCTGCATTACGTTAACCATCACCCAACGATTAGCGCTCGGATCAGATAACATTAATAAAGCTTCAATAACCTCTTCTTCCTGCAGTGAATCAGCAAACAAGTTAATACAGCAACAACCTGTCAGTCGGTGAGTTCGCAGCACTGGCTCTGCCATACGGCATACTTCGAGATCCAGATTCTGACGCAAACCCATGTGGTTCACGATTTTCATAAACATAGCCGGGTCTTTATGTTGTTTGTGCAACAACATCATTTCATGGCCATACAACTCACCTTTCTGTCGAAAAATGGGCTGCGCCACGAATCTCAACGAGGCTTTGTTCAGTACGGCAGGTAATCCGTCTAGCATGCGGTTCCTCCACCCTAAATCATCAGGTAGTTATAATACCTAATCGGAATCCCGATTAATGTGCTCATAGTAGTAATTCTATGCAAAGAATGCACAAAAATCACTCATTTTTTTCCACACAGCCTGAAGTCCATTTGTTCTGGATGGCGTTATATGCTGAGCAAATCCTAGCTCATCAAAGTATGATGCTACTTGGATCAACTGGATCTTGTCAGCAGGCTGATGATTAACCGCTGCTAAAAGTGTGATCAGCAACGCTTTTACGATGCGGGACTCACTATCAACAGCAAAATGACATCGGCCTGATTCGTCTTTACAGAGTAACAGCCACACCCGGCTCTCACAACCACTCACTTCATGATCCGGATGACGCCATGATTCAGGAATAGCAGGAACTTGCTTTGGTAGTTGTAATAACCGCCGGTAACGCTCATCCCAACTCTTTGCACCGGCCAGTAACTGATGAATAAACTGCTCATCTAATTCCGTACCGGCGCCCACCGGATATTGCGCTGCAAAATCAATCCAATCAGTCATTTAACAATTCCAGCGCCTGATGCAGTGCCTGCAAAAAAATATCGATCTCTGTTTTATTATTATAGACACCTAACGAGATCCGCAACGTACCAGACAACCCTAAACTATTCAGTAATGGCATTGCACAATGATGGCCACTGCGCACGGCAATTCCCTGAGCATCTAATAACTGACAAACATCGTGGTGATGTGTCTGATCTAACACGATCGAAACTACCCCCTGCCGCTGCTTGGGTTGCCCAACGATGGTAACCCCGTTGATTTGCTGCAAACCCGTCATTAACTGCTGCAATAGTTGCTGCTGATAGGTTTCCGCACCAGCAGCCTGTTGCTGACACACAAAATCAAGTGCGGCCGACAACCCTATGGCTTCGGCAATAGCGGGTGTGCCAGCCTCAAAACGTAAAGGTGGCAGGTTAAATTCGCTGTCGGTGTAAGAAACCTGCTTAATCATCTCGCCGCCAAATTGCCAGGGCGGCAGCTGGGCTAATATTTCCCGACAACCATACAACACACCGATACCGGTTGGGCCATATACTTTATGCCCTGAAAAAGCATAAAAATCGCAACCTAAGGCCTGCACATCGATCGGTGCATGTGCCACTGCTTGCGCGCCATCGATCAATGTTAAAGCACCAACCTGTTTGGCCAGACGAACGACTTCCGCCACCGGATTCACAGTGCCCAATACATTAGAGACATGCACCAGCGCCACCATTTTGGTCTTGGATGACAACATAGCCTGATAAGCCGACAGATCCAGCTCACCATTCGCTAGTAGAGGAATGATGCGTAATTGCGCGCCGGTTTGTTTGGTGATTTGCTGCCAGGTCACCAGATTGGCATGATGTTCCATCGCCGATACCAGCACTTCATCGCCTGCTTGTAGCGTTTGCCGGCCCCAACTTTGCGCTACCAGATTAATGGCTTCGGTCGTACCGCGCGTCCAGATAATTTCATCACAACATTGCGCGTGCAAAAAATCTGCAACGCGTTGCCGCGCTTGCTCAAATTTTCGCGTGGCTCGGCCGGCCAGCGTATGTGCGCTACGATGTACGTTGGCATTATCGGTACGATAAAAATCAAGCATCGCCTGTAACACACACTCCGGTTTGTGTGCCGTAGCGGCGCTATCCAGATAGACCAGCGGATGGCCATTAATTTGTTGCTGCAGGATCGGAAATTGTTCCCGCACCTGCTGCACATCAAACGAAGTCATAACATTAAATCACCCGTGTACAAGGGCGGCTATGATAGCTCAATCTGTCAGATTCGTGATGCAAAAACCATCTGGGAAAACCAGACGGTTTTTATAAGCGCGGCAATTACTGGCACAAACCAATCGCACGGTCTTCCATTGTGCAGGGCAGAGATGAGGCGTTGGTCGCAGTTACAGACGATGACGCGGTGCCTTTTGGCAAACAAGATTCCAAGATCGGTTTGGTGACCGTGGAGTAACTCCAGCCGGAAAGCAGTGACGGTAATCTTGGATTTGCGGGTGACCAGACCAGTGATCTCCACTTTTCATGACCATGCTCTTGCAGTTTATCGAAGTTCTGACACAGCGAACCGGCAAGTTTTTTGACAAAATCGTTGCGTTGTTTATCCCGAAATTGCGCGGTAACCAGATATGACTGCACCATCATCACGGGCATGTGTTTGGGCAAGAAGGGATAGTTTTTCTGATCAGCAAAACCGATGCTGTAATCTTTCAACAGCGCCTCAGTGGCATCATTTTTGATGTTCGTCGCCAGTAGTTTGTAATCTTTACCCAGCCGCTGTAAGAGTGGCAGTGGCTGCCCGCCAATCAAAACCACGACATCTACTTTACGCTCTTCCGAACCCGCATCAGGGTGAGCTAAATGCCAAAGTGCAGAGCGGCTGTATTTGGTTCCGTCATCCGCCCCTAACGCACCCTCTTCAATAAACGGTTTCACCACCACCGGCGCTTTGCCAAACAACTTGTAGTAGATATTTTTGGCCGTCAGATTGGTGCCACTGCCATCAGGACCGATTGCTAAGCGTTTATCCTGAATATCTTGTAGCTCTTGCATTGGCGAATCTTTATGGACAATGAAATAAATCTCCTCGTTATACAAGGGTGCAATTACCCGTAATGAGTGCAACAAATCTGAGGCCCATTGTCTGACGGCTGGATCGGGATCGTTCTGTTCCAGATTAACGTAAGTCTGATACACATCTGATTGCACGATGGCAAAAGAAACCCCGGTTGTTTTACTCAAAGCCTTAATATTATCCACCGCACCTTTGGAGCTCAGATTACGTAATTCCGGCATCACATATTGTTTGAGATCGTCACCAATCCGGTAATAGGTATCGCTCTGATTTCCGGTGACGATGGCATTACTGGCTAACGCCGCCGCATTGCTGATATAACACAAAGCTAACAGACCAAGACTCTTCCTCACACACGCAACAGCACTCATCATTTATGACCTCTTTAATCCCTGTTTAGTAATTTTTAGTGATGTGTTATTGGCAAAGCTGTGCTTCGCGATCTTCGGCTGAACAAACGATAGCGGATGTCTCATCCGTATTATGTGCCGAACTCAATGGTGGTATTTTGGTACTTACCACCGAGGCAGGACGTTCTATCGGGGGCTGCGTTGCAACGGGAGCTATTGGTTTTATTTGCGGCTGTGGCGTCACTGGGTTAGCCGCCATGACAACGGGTTTGGTCGCCATGGTGGGTTTGATATTTTTCACCGACTCTGCACTGGCCGATGATAATGGGGCTCCCCCAGCTAGTAATTTTCCCGGTTCAAAATTTGGATAAACCAGTTTCAACGCCACCAAGACGGTTACCAGCGCTAAAAATAGCGCGATCACGATGATGATCTTCCAATCATAGTGTGTACTTTTCATCTCGATTCCTGAATTTACATAAGCCATCGACCTGCCTCCTACAAGGTATCTTTCCTGCGTTTTGCTATACTGCTCGTCCGACGCAATGTGGTAATGGTGACAAGGTATGAAACTCAACCCCCGACAACTGGATGCAATGCAGTATGTATCCGGGCCCTGCCTGGTATTAGCCGGTGCCGGTAGTGGCAAAACCCGAGTCATTACCTCAAAAATCGCCTACTTGATCCGCGAGTGCGGTTATCAGGCACGGCATATTTTTGCGGTCACCTTTACCAATAAAGCCGCCAAAGAGATGAAAGAACGTGTCGCACAGACCCTTGGGCGTAAAGAGGCACGTGGCCTGACGGTTTCTACCTTCCATTCTCTCGGGCTGGATCTGATCCGGCGGGAACATAAGCATCTGCAACTGAAAGCCAATTTTTCCCTGTTTGATGATGCCGATCAGATGAGTCTGCTCAAAGAGCTGACCGAGCTGGAGATACAGGGTGACAAGGAATTGTTACAACAATTAGTGCAGGCCATCTCGCGCTATAAAAATGATCTGATTCTGCCCGCGCAAGCGCTGAAACGAGCGCAAACGCCGGATGAGCAAAAATTCGCGAAATGGTATGACCGCTATCAACGGCAGATGAGTGCTTATAACGCGCTGGATTTTGATGATCTGATTTTGCTGCCGACCCTGTTATTGAAAACCAATCCGGAAGTGCGGGAACACTGGCAAGGTCGCATTCGCTATCTGTTGGTCGATGAATACCAAGACACCAATACCAGCCAATATGAGTTGGTGAAGTTGCTTGTTGGCGCACGCGCACGGTTTACTGTGGTAGGTGATGATGACCAGTCGATCTACTCTTGGCGCGGCGCACAACCACAAAATCTGGTGCGTTTGCAGGAAGATTTCAGCAATCTGCGCGTGATCAAGCTCGAACAAAACTACCGCTCGAAAGGCCGCATATTGAAATGCGCCAACATCTTGATCGCCAACAATCCGCATGTATTTGATAAACAGCTGTTTTCAGAACTCGATTACGGCATGCCGGTGCGTGTGCTGACTGCGAAAAATGAAGATCATGAGGCAGAAAAAGTTGCGGCGGAGATCATGGGGCATCGATTCATGAACCGCACCAGCTGGAAGGATTACGCCATTTTGTATCGCGGGAATCATCAATCCCGCCTGCTGGAAAAGATCCTGATGCAAAACCGCATTCCGTACAAAATCAGCGGTGGCACCTCATTTTTCTCGCGTACGGAAATTAAAGACATCATGGCTTACCTGCGTCTGCTGGTGAACCCGGATGATGACAATGCCTTCCTGCGTGTGGTGAACTTGCCGAAGCGCGAAATTGGCCCCACCACGCTGGAAAAACTTGGCCAATACGCTAATCAGCGCGGCAAAAGTCTCTATGCTGCCAGTTTTGAAATTGGCTTAGAGCAACATCTGCATGGCCGTGGCCTACAGGCGCTGCGCCATTTCTGCGAATGGTTATGTCGCATGAGTGATAATGCCGAACGCGGCAACAGCGAAGAAGTAGTGCGCGATCTCATCAAAGATATTCACTATGAAGCCTGGTTATACGAGACATCACCCAGCCCGAAAGCGGCAGAAATGCGCATGCAGAACGTATCGACTTTATATCGCTGGCTAACCGACATGCTGGCCGGCGATCCACAGCAAGACGAACCGGCGCTGAGCTTAAGCGAAGCGGTGGCGCGCTTTACATTACGCGACATGCTGGAGCGCAACGAAGGCGATGAAGAACTCGATCAGGTGCAACTGATGACCCTGCACGCCTCAAAAGGGCTGGAATTTCCGTATGTGTTTATGATTGGCATGGAAGAGGGTCTATTGCCGCATCAGGTCAGTATTGATGAAGACAATATCGACGAAGAACGCCGTTTGGCCTACGTGGGCATTACCCGCGCGCAGACCGAACTGAGTTTTGTGTTATGCAAAGAGCGCCGCCAATTTGGTTCTACGATGAACCCGGAACCCAGCCGTTTTCTGTTGGAACTGCCACAAGATGATCTGCAGTGGGAATTGCGCAAAGAGCCGGCCAGTGCCGAACAACGGCAAGAGAAAGGCAAAACCGGGATCGCCAATTTACGCGCCATGCTAAAAGAGAAAGGATAAAGCCATGTCACCGTCGCGCTGGCGTATGCCACTGAATCCGAAAGTACGCTTAAGTTCACTAGCCTTAGGCATCGTGCCTGCGATTATCGTGCTCGGCTGGCTGGGGATCTGGCTGCCAACATCCCTGCGGTTACTGATGCTGTCGCTGTTTGATCAAATGGGTGAGCTGATTTATTACCCATTGGCGGCGATCGCACTGGCTGGTGGATTTTTTCTCGCCGGCTTGTGGCGTCGCGAGTTCCACTGGCAATATTTGCTGGAAGGCGGACTCGGCGTATGGATATTATTGAATTGGCCGATTTACTAAATCAGGATCTGGCTCTTGTGCCTTAAACATGGCAGGATGAGAACAAACCACAGCCAATAACCAGTGGTCAGAGAAGAATCAACAAGCTGAGAATGGTGGATAACACAATGCAAAACAACGAAATGAATAATATTCTGGAATTCGTACGTGTGGCTCGTCTGAAAAATAAGATGACCCGTGAAATTGAAGATAATGCCCGCAAAATCCGTGACAACCAGAAACGTGTTGCGCTGCTGGCTAACCTGACCGAATACCTGAAACCAGGTATGAGCTACGACGATATTCTGGAAATCATCCACAACATGAAAGGTGATTATGAAGATCGCGTGGATGATCTGACCATCGTTGGTGCTGAACTGTCAAAACAACGTCGTGAAGCCAGCAAACAGCTGCGTAACTTCCCACGTACCTTCCGTAAAGAAGGCACTGCAGAGTAATCGCTTTGCATAGCAGACGGCCTACATGGCCGTCTGTCATTTCTGCTTAATTCCCCGCAATTTTCATGCGTTCGATCAACACCGAACCACTCTGTAAACTGCAACGTGGATCGATATCATTCCCCACAGCCACAATTTGACGGAACATATCTTTCAAATTACCGGCGATGGTGATCTCTTCCACCGGATAAGCAATCTGCCCGTTTTCCACCCAGAAGCCTGTCGCCCCGCGCGAATAATCGCCGGTAACAATATTTACACCCTGCCCCATCAGCTCACTAACGATCAAGCCAGTGCCCATCTGTTTCATCAGCGAATCCAGACTCTCACCTTGCCCGTCAACACGCCAGTTATGGATACCACCGGCATGACCGGTCGATTGCAGACCCAATTTCCGCGCCGAATATGCGGTTAGCAGATAGGTTTGCAGTACGCCATTTTCGATGATGGCACGATCTTGCGTGCGCACACCTTCGCCATCAAACGGGGAACTCGCCAGCCCTTTCGGCAGATGAGCAAATTCATTGATCTGGAACCAATCTGGGAACAGCTGTTGCCCAAGGCTATCTAACAGGAACGTTGATTTGCGATACAGATTGCCACCACTGATCGCGGAGACCAGATGGCCAAACAGGCTGTTCGCCGCTTCCGGCAGGAATAACACTGGCACTTCGGTCGTCGCGATCTTACGGCCACCCAAATGTGATACCGTACGGCTTACCGCATCTTCGGCGATACGCTCTGGCGTCCACAGATCACACAACTCACGCGCTGTGCTGTAACTGTAGTCACGCTGCATATCGCCGTCTTGCTCACCGATCAACACACAGCTCAGGGAATGACGACTGGCGGCATAACCTTTCACGAAGCCATGGGTATTACCGTACACCTTGATGCCATGATGGCTGGAAAAACTGCCGTTATCTGACTGTTTGATGCGCTTATCTAATGACAACGCATGCTGTTCACAACGACGCGCCAGCTCAATGCCGTATTGCGGCTCCAGCGCGACCGGATACAGCAGATCCAGATCCGGAGCATCCCATGCCATCAGATCACGATCGGCCAGCCCAGCACAGGGATCAACGGCGGTATAACGCGAGATCTCCAGTGCGGCCTCGATACAACGGCGAATGGCGCTGATGCTCAAATCCGCAGTCGATGACGAGCCTTTGCGGCCATCCCGATAGATCGCGATGCCGAGCGCACCATCTTTATTAAATTCGATATTTTCGACTTCACCACCACGGGTGTTAATGGAAATACCGGTTTGTTTACTGATGGAAATTTCCGCGGTGTCGGCCCCCAACTCCTGGGCGATCTGTAACGCATCACTCACGACACGTTCAAGTTTGTGTTGTTCTTGTAAAATTTGTTCCTGCGAATTCATGTCTGCCAAGCCCTGCTGCATTTTTTCACAGGCTATCACAGATACCTGTTACCATATAAGGGAGGAATTAAGGAAGAGTGACACCATGAATCATCAAAAACCAACCCACGATGAGTCGGATGACGATTACGTCAGCAAGACAGGTCTGAAACGTGAAGCCGCTGCGTTGCAAAAACTGGGCGAAGAGCTGGTCAACTTAAAACCTGCTGAGCTGGAACGTGTGCCACTGGATGAAGATCTGATCGATGCCATTGCCATGGGGCATAAGCTGAAAGGTAAACACGAAGCACTGCGCCGCCATCTGCAGTTTGTCGGTAAAATGATGCGTAACCGCGATATTACCGAAATTAAAGCCGTGCTGGATCAGATCCACAGCCGCAATAACAGCACCAATGCGCGTTTACACAAGCTGGAACAGTGGCGTGATAAATTGATCGCTGACGGCGATGATGCCATCAATGCCGTGATCGGGGAATGCCACACGCTGGAACGCCAGAAACTGCGCCAATTGGTGAGTCGCGTGAAAAAAGAACAAGCCGCCAATCATCCACCGGCAGCATATCGTGAACTGTTCAAATATCTGCGTGAAAACATGGAAGAACAGCTGTAATGGCGTTTTGAACCGAGAAGAGCGAGATAAAAAATGGCGTGAATCTTCACGCCATTTTCTTTTGAGTTACTGCGTACCACCGACCGTCAGCTCGTCCAGTTTCAGCGTTGGCTGACCAACTCCGACCGGCACACTCTGACCATCTTTACCGCACACACCGACACCTTTATCCAGCGCCAGATCGTTACCCACCATCGACACTTGTTTCATCGCTTCCGGACCATTACCAATCAGCGTTGCACCTTTGATCGGAGCGGTAATTTTACCATTTTCGATCAGATAAGCTTCCGAGGCGGAAAATACAAACTTGCCGGAGGTGATATCCACTTGGCCGCCACCAAAGTTTGGTGCATAAATACCTTTTTTCACCGAGGCGATGATCTCTTGTGGATCGTGTTCACCGGCCAGCATGTAAGTATTGGTCATGCGCGGCATCGGCAACGCGGCATACGATTCCCGACGACCATTCCCAGTTGGAGCCACCCCCATCAAACGGGCATTCAGTTTGTCTTGCATGTAACCTTTCAGGATGCCGTTTTCAATCAATACGTTGTATTGCGTTGGCGTACCTTCATCGTCGACACTCAATGAACCTCGGCGCCCAGCTAACGTGCCATCATCGACGATCGTACAATGCTTCGAAGCGACCTGTTGGCCAATCTTGCCACTGAAAGCGGATGAGCCTTTACGGTTGAAGTCGCCTTCCAGACCATGCCCAACGGCTTCATGCAGCAACACGCCCGGCCAGCCGGCACCAAGCACCACCGGCATCATGCCAGCAGGTGCATCAATGGCTTCCAGATTCACTAAGGCCTGACGCACCGCTTCACGGGCGTAACCATGCGCGCGTGTTTCACCCTGTTCCAGTTCAAAGAAATAATCGTAGCCACAACGACCGCCACCGCCACTGCTACCGCGTTCCCGACGGCCATTGCGCTCCGCCAGTACGGTAATACTGAGACGCACCAAAGGGCGAATATCTGCCACTAGCGTGCCATCGGTCGCCGCGATCAGGATCTCTTCATACACGCCCGACAATGACGCCATCACTTGCGTGACCGCTGGGTCCAGCGAGCGAGCAAAGGTATCCAACTCTTCCAAGAGCGTAATTTTGTGTTGCTGCGGCAAGCCAGGCAGTGGATCCAGCGCCAGATATCGCGCGATCGGCTGTGCCGGTTGCCAGATCTTCACTTTGGCATCACCGCCACTGTTCGCGACACCACGGGCCGCAATGACGGCTTGTTGTAACGCGTTCAGGCTCAGTTCATCGGAATAGGCAAACCCGGTTTTCTCGCCACTGATCGCGCGCACACCGACACCTTGTTCGATGTTATAGCTGCCATCTTTAACAATACCGTCTTCCAGCATCCACGATTCATGGACACCACTCTGGAAATAGAAATCGCCGAAATCAATCTGATGACTCATCAACTGGCGTAACTGTTGCGCCAGAATATCCTGATCCAGACCATTCGCTGCTAACAATCGTTCACTGACTTGCGGTAACAACATTGAATTATTCTCTCCAGACCGGTGTCAGTCTGGCATGCAGCTGCACCGGCATTGTATTGCGGATATGTTCGATTTTTTGTCGATCGAGCGATGCAGCGATCAAGCCCGGTTGATTGCCTTGCTGGGCCAGAATTTCACCCCACGGGTCGATGATCACCGAGTGACCCCATGTTTCACGGTTACCATCATGGCTACCACATTGATTCGCTGCCACGACATAACATTGATTTTCAATTGCCCGTGCTTGTAACAACGGCAGCCAATGCGCCTGTCCGGTTACTTTAGTAAAAGCGGCCGGCACTAATAACACATCGGCGCCCTGCTGACGCAGTCGCTTATACAGCTCAGGAAAACGCACGTCGTAACAGATACTGAGCCCCAACCCACCAAATGGGGATGCCACCACGCAGGTTTCATGTCCGGCCATAAAGGCATCCGATTCACGGTAACGGCCGCGAGCATCGGCGACATCAACATCGAACAGATGTAATTTGTGATAAAACCCAGCCAGTTCACCCTGCGGATTAAACACCAACGATGTGGTGTGTACCCGGTTTTGCTGGGGTAACAAGGTCGGTAATGACCCCGCCACCAGCCAGATACCAAACTCTTTTGCCCATTCACTCAACTGGCGCTGCACACGACCAGAACCCAAAGGTTCGGCAAGTTGCTGATAATCTTTTGGTGCGCCCATACAGGCAAAATTTTCTGGTAATAACACCAGACACGGGCGTTCAACAGGCAAACGTTGCAACAAGGTGGCGATTTGGGCTCGGTTTTGCAACCAATCGGCCTGAGCATTGATTTGTAGTGCGACTAACTGCATCACTTGCTCTCCTTGGTTACTGGCGCCGGTAATTTAACTTTCTCTTGTTTTCGACCCAGCTCGGTAATTTTGGGCTTGGCAATATCACCTTTGACGGAATAACTCACCTGGGTGATCACATCAAACACCGGCTGCAAAATCGTGGTTGCCGCTAATACGGCAATACCGGTGATCGGCGTAATGGCAAACGCGGTGGCAACACCAAAACCGCCGGTTAACGTCGGTGAAAACGTCACTTGATAATCGATCTGTTTTTGCCCTAAATCGACAATACCATGCCCGCGCAGATCGCCGGAATTACTTTGCAGCAACAGATCATCATTACGCAGCACACCATGATCCAGTTTGCTGCTGAAGCTCATTTTTTTGAAATAGAGACCTTCACCAAAGATATCGCGGAAATCGAGGCTGATACGACGCACAATGGCATCTAACGAAAACAGAGACAACAACCGATTACCGCTGGTATTTTTCACTTCCCGTAAAATACCTTCTCCGGTTTCCATTTTTATTTCACCATTTAAGGTCGCAAAATGCGGCTGTGGTAATGCCCCCGGCCAGGATAAATCTAAATCCAGCTGGCTCTTGGTGCCGGTCAGACCAGGATCAAAACCAAAATGCCCCAAAAACAACTCGGTATTATTGCTAACAAATTTACCCTGCAATGAACTGCGTGGCTGATCATCTTGGATCAGCCAACCAGCCTGACCATCAAATTGAGAGTTCGCCACCTGCCAGTGCAGATCGCGAACTTCACCGCCCTGTTTAACCGGATACAGGTGACCACTGATCTGCCCCAGGGTATTACCGCCATAACGGCAGTCCTGGCAGCTAAACCGCAAGTTAGGCCAACGCGCCAACCATGCTTGCTGTGTTGTCAGGCTCATGGGTTCAGCGGCGGGTTGCTCATCACCACTGTCCGCCCAATATAATCGGGCCATATCAATCTGGATCGGCTTCTCTTTGCTCGCTGGCAGTTGGATCAAACCCTGTGCTTTACTGCTTTCCAGCCAGATCTTACTGCCATTACGATCGGGGCTCATACTAAAGCGCACATCACGCCACAATTGATCGGCGAGATGTAATTTATCGACCCGCACATCGATGGCACCGATAGCAGGAAATAGCTGGTTCACGGCTTGTTGACCATTCGTCGGCCAGCGCTGCCACCAATCCAGCCAGGCAGAAGCGTCAGCTTCACTTAAAATAGTACTCACCGAAAAGGGTAAACGAGGCCCGGTATTGCGTTCGATGATCTGATTATCTAACCAGAAGCGGCGAAATTGTTTTTGCTCCGGCACCCAATCAGCCTGCAGTTGCCATTCATGATTCAAGGAACCCGTGATCACACTACTTTCTTGATTGCCGCTGACTTTGACCTGTAATGGCCAGTTGCGCCCAGCCGGTTTGTTATAAGGAGCAGGTAAATCCAGCGCCAGAGCACTGAGCGGGCTGCTGAGTTGAGCATCGTAGAAATAATGCCCTCCTTTATACAAATGCAGATCCAAAGCACCTTGCCAGTTCGCTTTTCCCTGTAACGTTTGATGGGCCAAACTCGGCAGCACTTTATCGCGTTGGTTATCCCATTCACCATTCAGACCTAACTTAACCTGATACTCTTTTTCTTTTTGTTCGCCAGCATATTGAATCTGTAGTGGTTGCCCCCACAGCGTGGCTTGTAAGCCATCAATACCGGTTTTATTGTCATCAAAAGTTAAATTGCCTTGTAACTGTTCCAGTGGCAGATCTAGGCTTGGAATATACAGGTTGTTGCCTGCCAGCTTGACGTCACCATTCACTTTAACCGCACCACCATCCAGTGGAATATCTAATTGCAATGCACCAGTGAGCGGTTTTTGGATCTGGACGGCGCGCAACGCCGCTCCAACCGATTCTTGCAAGGGCGAACGATACAGATAATCACTGACTGCTTCACCAGTACCCGCGATATCAGCATCAATATATAGATGCGCACCAGGAGCCAGTTTAGGAAACCAAGCATGCAAACGTGGTGTACTCGCTTCACCCAGCAGGGCATGGTCGCTTTGCATATCCAGACGGTCATTTTCAAATAACAAATCTAAGGACATCTGATGTAAGGGTTGCCAGCCACCACCAAACTGGAACGTGGCATTGCGCAAAGGCACCCACGCCTGAAACACGCCATTATGTTCAGCAAAGGGAAAATCATGGAAGGTGCCATGCCATAGGATCTTGGCATTTTTCGCTTGTCCGCCCTGTAAGGCTTTGGTCAGGTAATCAATAACCGGCTCGCCCATGGCACCATGCGGAAAATAGAAATGCGCCTGACTGGCATCTTGCAAATCAACACGACTATCCAGCGCCAGAAACAGCGGTTGCGCCGGATCCTGACTTAAACGAAATTGCGTATTCGTGGTCACAACATCGGTATTTAACTGCACCTGATCGGCTGTTAGCGCCCAACTGCCATTCTGCATTTGCCAATTCAGATCCGCCGAAAAAGCATGTACGGGCCAAGGTTTCTCAAAATAGGGTTGTAGATCCCAGGTTTGCGGCTCCAATTGCTTGAGTGACAGCGCAATACCTTTGGGTGACAGACTAAAAGAAGCATCAACATGATGTAACCCTGGTACCATTTTCCAGCGTTGCCATTGCATTTGTTGTAGCTGCCCGCTGAACAACCAGTTGTCATGCTCCGCATCACGGGAAAAACGCAGCTCATTCAGTTGACCTTGTGGCGCCAATGTCCGCAATGCCTCTGAGGCGACAGAATCCATCGGTAAGAACAATCCGGCCAAGGGGGTTAATTCACTCAGCTGGAGCGGATCCATCTGTCCGGCATATTGCGTCGCATGTTTATCCAGTTGTAACTGCCAATCACGCCACGGCTGGTTTTCGCTGTGCAGTTGTAAACCCTGGCTGCGGAGTTGCCAACCATCCGGCTGACGTTGCCAGGTAAGCTCGCCACCTTGTAATTCTAAACTGTGCGTTTTTTCCGCTTGTCGCCAACCCAGACGATTTAAGCCCAATTGCAATAATGCGCTTTGCCATTGCCCTGGGGTGCGCTCCAGCCATAGCTGAAAAGCCAATGCGCCATGAATCGATTGCACATTAGCCGCTAGCGGGGCTGGCAATAAGCCACCTAATTGTTTTGCGACATGCGATTCTGTCGCCAGATAAATATGCCCCGCAAGATCGTCTATCGTCGCAGCACCTTGTAACTCGGCCTGCAACAACAACGGCACGACCAAGGCTTGTTGTGCTAACGCGGTGCGCGCATACAACCGATGTTGCCCTGCACTATTTTCGCTATACAGCTGTTCGATATGAATTTCGGCCAACAATTGCTGCTGGCGTACCAAGGTGACCTGACTATTGGTCATACTGATTTGCTGCAGTTGCTCCAGCAATAAGGGTAAAAAATCATTCAGGGCCGGTAATGGCGAGTTAAGCGTTTGTTCTGGTTTGGGAAGTTGAATGGTCAGTTGCAGTTGATCTGCTTGTAATTGCGCCAAGCAGCCATGGGTTTTCCAGACTTGTAAAAATGGATTACAGTGCAGTTGTAGCTTCTTCGCATGCAGATTAATTGACGTAGCGCCTTGTTGCTCGAAAGCGACGTCATCCAGCTCTAATTGCAGACCGTAATTTTGCCAGCGCCAACCGATATGTTCTGCCGATGCGGTAACACCAGCTGGCAAAAACTGGCGCAATAACCAGTCACGGTGCGACTGTAAATCAGGCACACCAAACCGCAGCGCTGTGACCAGCACTGCCAATAAAACCAAAACACCAGCCAGTAAAATGGCGCTTCCACGCGCAATGCCACGCCAACGCACTTACATCATCACCACGTCAAATTGTTCCTGACTGTATAATGGCTCTGCTTGTACCTTAACTTGTTTGCTAATAAAAACTTCCAACTCAGCCAGACTGTGCGACTCATCGCCGCGTAATGCTTCTGCGACTGCCGGAGAGGCATACACCACAAACTGATCAGCATCGTAGGCTCGATTGACACGCAAAATTTCACGCAGAATTTCGTAGCAAACTGATTCCACAGTTTTGACACGGCCACGGCCATTACATTCCGGGCATTGTGAACACAGCACATGCTCCAGACTTTCACGGGTACGTTTACGGGTCATCTCTACCAAGCCCAGCTGCGAGAAACCATTCACACCGGTTTTCGCGCGATCTTTGGCGAGTGCTTGCTCCAGACTTTGCAACACACGCCGACGATGATCTTCGCTTTGCATGTCGATGAAATCGATGATGATAATGCCACCAAGGTTACGTAAACGCAGTTGACGAGCAATCGCCGCCGTCGCCTCGACATTGGTATTAAAGATGGTCTCTTCCAGATTCCGATGGCCAACAAAAGCACCAGTATTGATATCGATGGTCGTCATGGCTTCCGTCTGATCGATGATCAGGTAACCACCGGATTTCAGCTCAACCTTACGTTCCAACGCGCGTTGAATCTCATTTTCAACATCGTATAAATCAAAGATTGGCGATTCACCAGAGTAGTAATCCAGTTTGGCGCTCATCTCTGGCACAAATTCATCAGTAAATTGGCAAAGCTGTTCAAAGGTCTGGCGTGAATCGACGCGGATCTTATCCAGCTCGTCACCGACAAAATCACGCAAAATACGGAACGCTAAACTCCACTCCGCATACAACACATGACAAGTCGGGTATTTCTGGCGACGTTCCAGCACTTTACGCCAGAGTCGTTTCAAGAAGATGGTATCTTGTTCCAGCTCTTTTTCGCCCACGCCTTCGGCCGCGGTACGCACGATGAAGCCACCGAGTTCATCCACATTTTTGGTGACGATCTGTTTTAAGCGTTCACGCTCTTCTTCGCTGTCGATACGTTGTGAAACACCGACATGCGCACTGCCCGGCATAAACACCAGATAACGTGATGGCAAAGTGATATCAGTGGTCAGGCGGGCGCCTTTAGTGCCCATCGGGTCTTTCACTACCTGCACCATGATGTCCTGACCTTGCCGGACTAATTCCGCAATATTGCCAGCCTGAAAGTGTTCTTTTTCTTTAACATCAACGCATTCGGTATGCGGCACGATATCGGAAGCATGCAAAAAAGCGGCTTTATCCATACCAATATCGACAAATGCAGCCTGCATACCCGGTAAAACCCGGCTGACCTTGCCTTTGTAAATATTACCGACAATGCCGCGTTTAGCCTGACGCTCGATGTGCACTTCCTGCAACATACCGTGATCGACCAGGGCAACCCGGGTTTCTGACGGTGTTACGTTGACCAGCAATTCGGTGGACATAGTTCAGCCTTAGTAATCTGAAGTCATGAATGGCGACAATATTTATGCAGTAACTGATCCGTTTCCAGCAGCGGCAACCCCACCACAGCAGAATAACTGCCGCTCAGGTGGCAGACAAATTTTCCACCAATACCCTGAATACCATACGCACCGGCTTTATCCGCTGGTTCTCCGCTTTGCCAATAACGGTCGATGTCGTCCTGACTCAGTTCACGAAATGTCACTTGTGAATTAACCAGTATCACTTCACAGCCATGTTGCGAAGAAAGGGCTACTGCCGTCATAACAGTATGCGTATTACCGGACAGTAACTGCAATATACGTTGAGCATCGGCGAAATCTCGTGGTTTTTCCAGCACTTCTTGTTGAAAAACCACGATTGTATCGGCACCCAGCACCGGTTTCTCGCCTTGGCACGCAAGCCAACCCGCTTGCGATTTTTCCCGAGCCAGTCGCTGCACATACACTTCCGGTAGTTCTTGCGGCTGGCGTTGCTCTTCCACATCGACGGACAACACCGCAAATGGATAGTCCAGCAGAGCTAACAGCTCTCGACGACGGGGAGATGCAGACGCCAGATAAAGCGCAATGCTGGCTGACATATGGATTACCTGATGTTGAAACGACGGCGGATATACCGCAAAAAGAGATAAACGGATGGCCAAAGTAAGGTGGAACTAAGAGAGGCCCAGACAAAACGAGTATTCAGGCGTGGAGAAGCAAACAAATGCTCAACCCAGAAAATCAGTAATTGCCCAATAAAGATCAAAGAGCCCATGACTAACGCCTGTTGCCAAACCGAATAATTACGGATCTTTTGATATTGTGCCGTGGCAACATAGGAGATGACTGCCATACCCAGCGCATGGATACCTAATGTGGAGCCCAGCATGATGTCCATGAGCAGACCGACAATCCAGGCACTGACCACATTCATTTGATGCGGTAGGGCAATCACCCAATACAGCACCACCAACCCCACCCAATCTGGGCGGAACATATCAATTGCCGCGGGTAATGGCACCATTGTCAGCACAATCGCGACCATCAGGGTTAAATAAATGGAACCTTTACCATGCCCGGTCAATGAATTACTCACTGGCTGTGCTCCTGATGTTTCACATTCGTTGCTGTAATAGTGGTCGACGCTTTAATTTTATTGCTGTTTTGGTGAGTTGTTTTATTTACACCGGATTTGTGCACTGTTGTGCTCGTTTTTTTCTCAACTTTTTCCACTGCTTTCGTAGCTGGAGTGGTTGTTGAATGGCGTTCGGGAACCGCATTTTTATTTTTCTCAGCATCGGTTGCTGCCGCCGCAGACGCAGTAGAATTTACGGATGACGGACTCATAACAGCCAATGGCCCCATGGCCTTTGCATCTTCCCACAACAACAGGACATACCGTAACCGATCTAATGTCGCCAACGGTTCTGCTTTGATTTCCGCAAATGGACTTTGTTCTTCATTGGCGACGCGTACCACTTTAGCCACCGGATAACCTTCGGGGAAATGTCCGCCCATGCCAGAAGTCACCAGAATATCACCATCCTGAATATCGACATTTTTCGGCAGATTTTTCAGCGTTAATTCATTGATATTGCCGGTACCGGATGCAATAGCACGTAGATCATTACGCAATACACGTACGGGTAAGGCATGGCTGACATCGGTGATCAACAGTACGCGACTGGAGGTTTTCCCAACACTAACCACCTGACCAATCACGCCTTGATCATTAACGACGGGTTGTCCTTCATAAACATGGTGTTCGATACCTTTATCAATCACCACCTGATAGACAAACGGATCAGAGTCGACCGACAAAATTCGCGCCACTAACTTGCGGGAATCCTGCGTCACGGGTGAACCGAGTAACTCGCGTAAACGACGGTTTTCCTGACTCAGCTCAGCCATACGTAACAGATCGCTGCGCAGCAGAAATAACTGCTGTTGCAGTTGCTGATTTTCGGTAATGAGTTCACTACGGGAGCGCAGTTGCAGACTGGCACCTTCGACGACATCGCGCGGCACACTGGCTAAATGTAACATCGGGCTGGCAAAGGTATTGATATACAGACGGACACTGTCAAACAGATGAAAACGGGCATCAGCAACGATGCCCGCCAAAGACAGCAGCACAGTAATAAATAACCGGAGTTGCAGGGATGGCCCCCTGCCGAAAATAGTACGCATGATGCTATCGGCTCGGGGCTACCGGAGAGGTAGCCCGATAAGATCAGTTATTCGTAATGAAACAGGTCGCCACCGTGCATGTCGATCAGCTCAAGAGCACGACCACCACCACGAGCAACACAGGTCAACGGATCTTCCGCAACAACAACAGGAATACCGGTATGTTCCATCAGCAGACGATCCAGATTACGCAGCAGTGCACCACCGCCGGTCAGCACCATCCCTTTTTCAGAGATATCCGAAGCCAACTCAGGAGGAGATTGTTCCAGCGCGACCATCACCGCACTAACGATGCCACTTAATGGCTCTTGCAGTGCATCAAGAATTTCATTTGAGTTCAGAGTGAAGCTACGCGGTACGCCTTCTGCCAGATTACGGCCACGAACTTCGATTTCGCGCACTTCTTCACTACGATAAGCGGAACCAATTTCATGCTTAATACGTTCTGCCGTTGATTCACCAATCAGACTGCCATAGTTACGACGGACATAACTGATGATGGCTTCATCAAAACGGTCACCACCGATACGAACAGACGATGAGTACACCACACCATTCAAAGAGATAATCGCAACTTCGGTAGTACCACCACCGATATCCACAACCATTGAGCCAGTTGCTTCAGACACAGGTAAACCCGCACCAATTGCCGCGGCCATTGGTTCTTCGATCAGATAAACTTCGCGTGCACCAGCACCTTGTGCGGATTCTTTAATCGCTCGACGTTCTACCTGTGTTGCACCACATGGGATACAAACCAGTACTCGAGGGCTTGGACGCATGAGGTTGTTTTCATGCACTTGCTTGATAAAGTGCTGCAGCATTTTTTCGGTCACAGAAAAATCGGCAATAACGCCATCTTTCATCGGACGGATCGCCGCGATATTGCCCGGAGTACGCCCCAACATCATCTTGGCGGCATGACCAACAGCAGCAACAGATTTAGCAGTACCACCACGTTCCTGACGAATGGCGACTACCGAAGGCTCGTTCAGCACGATACCTTTGCCTTTTACATAAATCAGCGTATTAGCGGTACCCAAATCGATCGACAGATCGTTGGAGAACAGGCCACGGAGCTTCTTGAACATGATGCGGGGAATCCTGGGTAATTACGGGATGCGAAAAACGCCCCACTTTACCAATCCCTGCCCCAATCAGCAAGCTCCTGACTCATCCGATCGATAGATCATAACAAGCTTTACTCATTAAAGTCGTTATTGACCGCCAAACACCTCTCGCCGATAAATTAAACGGTCATTCCCGTGATAATAACCAAAGCTGGCACGAGCAGGCGTTAGCCCTGATGGCAAAGTAAAATCCTTCATCCAATCCGGCAAAGATGAAGTCGCCGCAATATCGACCCAACCGGAAGCATTCGGCGCGGTGAAACTGATAGCCCCTACGCCTGATGACACTTTAGCCGGGAAAAGCGAGGCCGTTGTGGTCGCAACACTGTTTGTGGCACTGGCAACCCGCAATGGAATACCGGTCCAGTTGGTCTGATTATTCATTTGCAAAGCATTGCCGGTCAAACTAGTACAGTTATCCGCACTGTTAATGGCATATGCCGAACCATTCCAATACTGCATATAAAACGGTAATGCCAAGCCATTATTTTCAGCACCATTTACGCTTTCCAGCGTCAGGCGACCGCTATAAACTTTAAATGCGCTGGCATCTGGCGCCACAGGTAATAGATTCAGAGGCAGTGATGATGCAGAGACGCCATCACTGTCTGCCAGTGCGGAAATGGTCATTGATGTTTCAAAAGGCGCTACCTGATTGCTATTCGTTTTCGTGAAAGTAAAACGGTCATCAGCACCAAAACTGTACAACAGATTATAAGCATTCGTTAATGTGGACCAGCTACCGGCGGCCCACGAGGCTAAGCTCGTCAAACTATTCACATTATTTTTTGGCAGCAAATTGGCAGTAAAAGCACCGGAACCACTCGGTGTAGCTGAAGTGATTTTTGCAAAAGCCCCCTGATAATTTTTCATAACTGTTGAGCCATCACTACCTAACGCAGTCACACTTAGCGTAGGCATAGTTGCAAAACGCAAGGCCTGACCGGTATAACCTAGTGTTGCGGATGTTTGATTAGCGCAAGTATCAGTTGTCAGTGATCCATTTGCGATAACTGTTGCTTTTAGCTGAGCTGGCACAAAGCGACCGACTGCAGTACTCAAGGTTATTGGCACAGTAAGCGGCGACAATTCATTTTGATAAGAGGGGTAAGGCACAAATTCAGCGACACCATACTGATAAAAACCAACATCATTTTCACTCACAGGTATCGTCGCAATACCGGAGGAAAAAGACACGGGTATTGAGGCCAAGGCAGGTAATGTACCACCCGTGGAGGTAGAGGGTGCAACCAGTTTATGCATCAATAGCGGTTTGACCGATGACTCTGGGGTGAAATTATTGGTTGGAATAAAGGATGTGCCATCTGCGTTTAGATAACCGGCCTGAGCAGAAAGTGTAAATATCTCCCCTGCTTTTTTATATGTTTTGCAAGCAGCATAGGTTTTATCATCTGTACCATCGCAGGCAGGCTGTCCATCAGCAGTTAGCTGAATTCGATCAGGCAATACCGCAACAGTATCTGATCCAGAAATAGATAAGGTTCCAGCAGTGCTGTCTGTTGTTGAATATGATGCATTAATCCCCAGTACGCCGGCATCTTGATAAGCTAAGATAATATGAGCTAATCCGGCGCTATCAAAAATCAGCGGTACCGGAGTATTAGTACTGATAGCCGTACCGTTTACTGTTGGGCTTTTTGAACTGGCAGTTGTTGGCAATATGTTCTGCCTAGAGAAATTAACATTCACCGTCTTCCCCACAAACAATGAAGTGCAGTTGGCAGGATTAGTCTCTGATACCTGCAATGCCTTTAATGTGACATCACGAATATCACTAGTTTTACCGCCTGCATAGAAAGTCGGGAAATCAAATGAAAATGCCGAAGAAACAAACGGTAACTGGCAGGAACTGTCTACCACCCCGTTTTTAAAGCAGGTATACGATGCGGAACTCAGCCCCAGCGTTACATTGCCAACCGCATAATGGTTAAGAGACACCGTTCCAGAGCCGCTTGTTAATGTGACCGGATTACTGCTCCAGCCGGATGTAGGAGCAGACAATGTAACCGAAGAGCTGGCCGTCGTATCTTTCGTGCATGAGCTTGTATCACTGTTGGTACAAGCATTAATAGTTATTTCTGCCGGCTCGCAGGTAATTTGGCTTGATGGATAACTAATTTCATAATGATTAATAACGGGGGTGGTGCCGGCACAATTATAACTAGAGCTATCAACAACACTTCCATTTTCAAATTGAACATTATGTGCATTAATTCTACCGTAAATATATGAGGCTGATGAAAGCGTTATTGCACTAGATGCAGAATCCGACTGATATATGAGTCCAGATAAAGTAGAACCATTACCCAGATAGAGCGAGTCATAAATAACTAATAGTAATTTTGAAACTGTCCCACCTTTATTAATGCCATTACTATTTACAAGATTAGCCGAACTCATATTCATATTTTTTACATGCAAAATCACATTACCATCCAAAACGATAGATGCGCTATCTCCCATCGTTATATTTTCAATCCAATACTCTCCAGCTGTAAATTTCACCGTATAAGATTTACCAGGCAGATCGCTACCAATAACTAAGTTTTTTATTGTTACACCAGACACCGAAAAACTCAGTGATGATTGATAATTGGTCGTGATAGTCCCGAAATTATATCCATCTGCAGCAGTAAGAATTTTAGATTGGTTATAGTCAAGGGTTAACGATGTACCACTGTTTAAAGGAAAGGGATATGACGGCAATGAAATAGCTCCCGCCAATTTATCTGTAATACATAATTTATTATCACAATTACCATCAACAATTGTATTACCGCTACTCGTACTACCAGGATGCAAAATTTGCGATGAAGATTGATATCCTAGTTTCCCCCCCTGCGTTCCCCAGATCCTGGCAGCCAGATATCCATATTCATTACTTGCTAAATTAACATAGTCGGTATTACTTCGCCCTTGTAATGGATAGGGAAATACCATCGAACATTGATAAGTTAACGTATAAGGCGTTGTTGTAATAACAACATCATCCCAAGATATATCATCAGTATCAGGCAAAGATGAGTAATCAGTACTGATCACAATTTCATAATTACCCGGGGATAAAATAAGGTTAGGCTGCCATGGCGGGAAGTCACCATTAATGCTAAACGAATATTGCCAAAGATAAGTGCTACTGTTTTTATGCCGGACCTGAATCCGTGAGGCACCGACTGTTTGCCAGTCGGTCATGTTAAATAAAGCTAGTTTGGTTAGTGTCGAATCAGTAGTAACAGCAAAAGAGTAAATAACCGAGAGGCCTGTCCCATCAGAACTAATGGCAGCACCACTGGCTGAATCTGAAACAGAAACATTGGCAGAAGGAGATGGCGGGTACCAAGTTGTAGCACTCTTATTACCGATATGCAGCCGCTGTATAAAGTTAACCGTTGATGAATTGATACCCGTCAGGGTGATATTGGTAAAATTGATATCATCCCATTCCTGTTGCCCGTTAGTATTTAAACAAGAAGAATACGATATAACATCATAGCTGTTCTTTTTGATGCATTGCCCCCACACCGCCATACGATAATCGCCCGCAGCTAAAGACCACGAACCAGTAATCAGGTTCGGTTGTGCATCGGTAGCCATTTGACTGATAACCACCTGATCTGAGCTATTCCAAACGACGAAGTTAACGCCATGATGAAAGCCGGATAAGCTATTTGCCTTCAGCTGTGTCACCACACCCGATTGCGACAGAGTGAAATGAATAGGATGAGCACCTGGCGTATAAACACTGCTACTTAGTCCCACCAATTTAGTAGGATTTATTGCGTTACTACTATTATCACCAATGTTCATATTGCCGATCAGTACCACATCAGCCGATGCGAAATGACTCATTAGACAGCAAAACAACACTACGACATAACGTAAGGTAGCCTTTGTCATCGCCGTACCTCAGCTTTCAGATTTCGTGTCGCGGTAAGTTTGTTATTACCAGCCACACAGGTACCAGTACTATTTAAAATATAATACGTAGCGGTGCTACCATTGATCGCCGCACGTTGGTTACAAGTCACGTTCACACTGCATTGTGCTAGCCCAACAACGGTATTATCAATAGCGACGGTAAGGGATGTGCTGGCTGCAGGTATGACATTACAGGCAACGGAGTTACGCAAAACACGATATAACCCAGCTTCCAAACCCGCATTCGCTGTAGCCTGAGCCCTAACACCTAAAACCTCATAACTCACCGTATCTTGTGAAGAACTCAGAATGCTACTCAATGCCGAGGCTAACAAGCCAAAGATAACAATAATAAAAACTGCCATCACCAGCATTGACCCCTGCTGTGACTTAACAAAGGATATATTTGAGGAGTTGCGATCAGGGGACATAATTCACCTGCATACGCCGGTTCAGGATCAGTTTATTCCCGTCACTGTCGGTGGTGAGCTGTAGCGACAGATCAAGCGCTGCGTTGTGTGACAACGTAGGAGCTGTCACTTTAAACAAACTACTGCTGCTAACATGTTCCGCCATTAAACTGCTGTAAGCGGAACCGGCTGTTGCCTGTGCGATAAACCAATCGACTGTTTTCGCTGTACCATAATTCGTATTGTAGTTCGCATAACGATAAAGCTGATTATTAAACATACACCAGCTCACCGGGCCATTTTTATCCAGCACGGTATAACGTTTTCCCGTTGAATCAGAACTGAATGCGGCCGAAAAAGTCGCAGAGTTATTTAGCGCTGAAAAAGCAGAGATTGCTTTAACGCTATTGTTATCTGCAGAGGAATAAAGATCGGTGGCATCTTGTGAATGCACAGAGACCCGTCGAGCAACAGAGAGTGCAGATACATTGCCTGTTTGTAATACGTCATTCGGATTTTCAATCACACTTAGTGCAGCACTGGCCGTCGCCGAGCCCAGATAAGAGCTGACTGCAGCAATTCGAATATATTCAATACATTTACCTTGATATGTCGCATTACTAGCAAACGGGTCACGTAAACTGAAGGGATGAACACCCGCGATTTCCCGACTCAGACGTTCCAATACAAACCGGGCTTCGGCAATACGTTGCTGCTGAATGGCACTGTCGCTATACAGTTGTACCGTTTGACCAATAAAACGAGATGAGATGGTGCCGATAATGCCCAGTAAAACAATCACTACTACCAATTCAACCAGCGTAAACCCTCGATAACGCATCAATAGTTACTCCGGTAGCTGGTAAATGGGATCGCCTCACCGGCAGGAGTGGTTACTGTCACCGTGACTTTTTTCGCGACATCATTGCGAGCGGTTAATCCCAGTAGTTCCGGTGCATTTTCCACACAAACTTTGATGCTGTAATTCTCATACAACGAAGTATCCAGCCCTTGCAGCTGCGCGAAAGCACTGCCTGTGATTGGTGCGTTACAGTAAAGATTAAAATCGTCGATATCATCAAAGGTGGTATAAGTTTCACCGCTTTCTGCGCCCAGAGTAGAGGAACAACTCCCTAAAGCTGCACTGGTTTCAGTTAAGATGTTAGCCGGATCAATGTTGCCACAATACTGATATTTCCCGGCCTCAGTTTTACCGGTACGGTCTGAGTTTTCGTCATACGAACGCGCCAACGCTTCCTGCAATATCGCCTGTGCCAACTCAGCAGCGCGGATCTGATAGATAGGCTGGTTTTGTTTATTAATCATCGGCAAAAAAGCACCTGTGATCAGTAACAGCACGACTGCAAACAACGCAATGCCTGCTACTAGCTCCAGCAAAGTAAAGCCCGAAGAAATGCGTCGGCTAACACGCATGAATGTAACCTTCGGCTTCAATACAAACCCTCATTGTGGTTTCACCGGTCAGCGTCACACTGGTTACTGATGTCACAGGTCGACCCCAGACATCAAAGGAAAGTAACTGCTCACCACTCGTCAGCACTGAACATTGTGCTGTGTTTGCAGGGATCCAAGATTGGTTATTGCCGAAATGAACAACCTGACATTCTGCGCTGTTGTTCATGGTTTGTAGCTGCGCTTGGCGTAATAACTGGATCAGCTGATCACGAGCGGCAACCTGATCGTAGCCAGAAGCAGTAAAGAAACGGGGTGCGGCAGTTACTGCCAGCACCCCGATTAAGATTATGACCAGAACGAGTTCAATTAGTGTAAAACCCCGGTGACTGATCATAAAAAATCAAATTAACAGCCAGTTACAACAGATATCGTTGTTGCAGCTGCTGTTGATGTTGCTTTGGTATAAGACACTTGGCAACCACTGCCAGTAAATCCTTTTGGTTTGATGACATACGTATCAGATGCACTAATATCAATATTCCAATCGCCAAAATCACCTGATGTACTTGTAGCAATGGCAGTGCTAGCGCCGAAGTCCAGAACTTGGCCGATGCCAGTATTATTAGCGATAGGATAACCATAAAGAGTAGCAACCGTTACGTTATCAGCCGTGACGTTTTTTTCAGTCGCACTTTTATCAATACCGTTAATAATGGCTTTAGAATAAACCATAGAAGCCGCGGACTTCACGGATGCTTCCATTGCCTGGACTGTAGCCGCACGTGCATCACCTTGCATATTCATAAACTTTGGTGCGGCAGTCACCGCCAGAATACCCAGAATCACAATGACAATAATCAGCTCAATCAGCGTAAAACCTGCACTACGTTTCATACTTTTTCCTGTCTATAAAGTTGTTGGTTATTTCATCTTGCCAGCTGAGTGTGATGCAGGCCTGATTCAATCTTAATTGACTGTATCTTATGCGTAAATCATTACACCAGTAAGCATGTGCAAAATTAATTCCTGATCGCAGAAAATTGCACTAATTGTTGTTGAAAATCATAATCCAGAGCCGCGGTTTCAGTCTCGTAACGACAACCATGGGCTTGTTGCACTACCTTCTGCAGCAATGGTTTTGGTTCTTCGCCCAGGATGACGCTCCATAAAACCTGACAATCTTCTTTGTTAGTTATCAGTGGCCAACCGGATGACTGCATTTGCAATTGGTAACGATCTACACTCCAGTTCGCTGGCTTATGTTGCATCCGCCATTGTTGTTGAAGCAGTGGTAGCCGCTCATGCCATAGCTGCGCACGAACTTTCAATGCGACCTCTGCTGTATCTTGCTGACGTTGATGTGCAAAATACAGCAAGCTGGCGGCCAACACCCCGATGACGATCATAACCACCAGCATTCGGAACAAGGCCAATATTTGCGATTCAGCATTGTCCGAAAGAGTCATTTATTTTCCTTTAAACACGCGCATCATGTCCCACATTGGGGTGAAGATACCCAACGCCAGGATCAGCACCATAATGGCAACGATCACGATCAAGATCGGTTCAATTTTCGCGGTCAGTGTTTTTAAATCGTAGTCCACTTCCCGTTCATAATATTCCGCTGCCTCCTGGATCATCTGATCGACCATGCCAGTCTCTTCACCGACCGCGATCATTTGCATCACCAATCCAGTGAATAAATGACTGTTCGTTGTAATACGCAATAAGCTTTCACCACGCTCGACACCGCTGCGCATTTCACGAACATGTTGACCGATAAATACATTATCGACCGCATCGGCCACCATACTCAGCGCCTGATTGATTGGAATGCCGGAACGCAACATCATGGCAAAACTGCGGCAAAAGCGCGCCATTAATGCCCGTTTCAATATCGAACCTACGATGGGTAAACGCAATTGATGGCGATGCCAAAACATCATGCCGGTTGCTGTCTTTAGCCAGCGGCGCACAACGAACACCGTCAATCCGGTTCCGGCGAGCAAAGCTGGCCAATAGCTGACAAAAAAATGCGATGTCGCCAGTAATACTTTGGTCGCCCACGGTAATTCGGCGCCAAAGCGAGCAAAGATATTGGCAAAGGTCGGAATAACAAAGATATTCAGCACAGTCATGGCGATCGCTAACGCGATCAGTACAAACCCCGGATAGCGCAATGCGGTTTTAATGCGTTTGCGGGTTTCCATCTCCAGCTCAAAATAACGGGTGAGCTGTAAAAAAGCCTCTTCCAGCTTACCGGTATTCTCACCGACATGGATGATGGCCACAAACAGGCTACTGAACACATCAGGGTGTGCCTGCATGGATACTGAAATTGGTTTACCGTTGCCTAAATCTTCTTTTAAGGTGGCTAAGGCACGACGCAACACCTCACCCCGCGCATTTTCTTCCAGCCCGTGAATAGCCCGTAAAATAGGAATACCGGCTTTCGTCAGTGCGTACATCTGACGTGTGAACATCACCAGCTCTTCCAGTGAAATGCGTTTAGAGAAAGACAACGACCAGTTCAGCGTGATACCAGCTGATTTTGCTTTCTGCTCAGTCAGGGCGGTTGGCATAATGCCGCGCCGCATCAGTTGTTCCGCGACGGCCATTTCATTGGCACCATCCAGCTCACCACTGACGGCATTACCCTGATTATCACGCCCTTTGAAATGATAGTGCGGCATGCTTAGATCACCACCTCGGCAAGACGTAACACTTCATCTAACGAGGTGATCCCCTGCCCGGCATAATCCAGCGCAACATTTACTAACGGTCGGTAGTGTTTACTTTCCCGTGCGGCACGGGCAAAACTTTCCGCATCATTGCTTCGCAAGGCATCCATCATTGGCAGATCAAGCTCCAATAACTCATACACACCGATCCGACCTTGATAACCGGTAAAATTACAGTTGTGACAACCGGAACCTTTTTTAAATTGCATCAAGCGGGTGTTTACACCGGATAAGTGCTCCAGCCAACTGTGCTCACCATCGTCGGGTTGATAAGTCTGTGAACATTTATGACAAACCCGCCGCACTAAACGTTGTGCAACGATCGCGCGCAAACCGCTGGCCACCAGATAACCGGGCGCTTTCATGTCGATCAGACGTAAAGCACTGGTAATAGCATCATTGGTATGCAGCGTACTCAAAACTAAGTGGCCGGTCAGTGCACCACGCAGACCGATCTCAACAGTTTCATCGTCACGCATTTCCCCCACCAGTAGGATATCGGGATCTTGCCGCAAGGTGGCACGTAACACCGCTGAAAACGTGAGACCAATTTTAGGGTTAACTTGCACCTGATTGATACGCGGCAACCGGTATTCCACCGGATCTTCCACGGTGATAATTTTGCGACCGGGTAAGTTTAATTCTGACAAAGCGCCATACAGCGTGGTGGTTTTACCACTGCCGGTCGGGCCAGTAACCAGGATCATGCCGTGCGGACGCTGTAATTGCAGGCGAAACCGGGCCAGAATATCCGGTGGCATACCGGTTTGTTCCAGCGTTAGCAAACCGGCTGATTGATCCAGCAGACGCATAACCACCGACTCACCGTGTTGTACCGGCATGGTCGACATACGCACATCAATATCATGGCCGCGCACTTTGATATTAAAGCGGCCATCTTGTGGCAGACGTTTTTCGGAAATATCCAAACCGGCGACCAGTTTAAGACGCAAAACTAACGCCTGTGCGATACGCGTTTCATTCAGTACGTTTTCCTGCAACGTACCGTCGATACGTTGGCGGATGCGCAGCACTTTCTCATCCGGCTCAATATGAATATCCGATGCCCGCATCTGTACCGCATCTTCAAACAAGGAGCGCAGCAGTTTTACAACCGTGGCATCACTTTCATTGGTGATCGCATCCACCGGACCAAAATCCAGCGCTGAAGATTCAAACTCGTTATGCAGCTGTTCAGCAAAGCTTTCGATTTCGCGGGTGCGTCGGTAGAGTTTATCGAAAAACTCCAGCAACTGACTTTCGCGGGCCACCGCCAGTTTGATCTGCCGTGGTTGTATCCGTTGTGCTAACGCATCTAACGCGGCTAAATCGGCTGGATCCGATAAGGCGATCGTCACGAACTCCGGCGTCATATGCACGGCTAACGCCCGATAACGGCGCGCATAGGCTTCCGGGATCAACTGCACGGCCTGTGGCTGAATCGTCAGTTTCGTCAGGTCGAAAAAAGGAATATCCAGCTGCTGCGCCAAGAACATCAACAGTTGTTCTTCACCGATGAAATCCAGCTCAATCAGCGTGGCTCCCAGTTTCCGGCCATGCTGTTTTTGCTGCTGCAACGCCAGTTCTAGCTGTTCCGCACTGATAATACGCTCAGCAACTAACAGGTCACCAAGCCGCATACGTAAACGAGGTTGCGTCATATCACGGCTCCAGATGTTGAATGCGTTGTTGGGCAAACCGGCGGGAAGCCGCACTGAGCTGGTTATCCAGCAATGCGCGTCGATAAGCTTGTTTGGCATCATTCAGCAAACCACGTTGGTCTTGACTGATGGCTAAGCCCAGCCACCAACGGCCAATATTGGGCTGTGTTCTAGTCAACGCCAGATAGGAATAACCTGCCTCTGCAGTTTGCCCCAGCTGTTGTGCCAAGGCTGCGCGCATAGCATAGAAATCGAGGTTATTGGCAACCGTTGGTGAGATGGCCACCAGTGATTGCAACGCGGCCTGTTTATCCCCCATGGCCTGTGCCACTCGGGCTACCAGTAAACGCAGATCGGCATTGGTCGGCATCAATGTAATACCTTGCTGTAACACATCCCGGGCGGCACTTAATTGATTTTCACCATAATACAAGGCCGCCAGTTGTTTGCGGCTGTTATAGTCCAACGGATCATTCGCCAGCACCTGTAACAGTGCTTGTTGTGCGGCAGTATTATCACGACGAGCAATCGCTTGCTGATATTTACGCCGCTCGAGTGTCGCTATTTCGCCGGGAGAGAGTTTTTGTTCTTCAACATGCATCTCACCCAATGGTTCAGCTTCTGCCGTTGGCTCTGCGGCATACACCGCTGACTGCTCACTGCTTTCCGCAGTCTCCGTTGGATTGAGCTCTAACGGCACCGTTTCCTGTTCCGGCTTGGCGATCACTGGCTGAGTATTTTTTGATTTCTGCTGACCAGTTGTGGTTTGCGATGTTGCTGATTTTTTTACAATCTTGGTTTCCGGCGCTTTTGCTACCGGTTCGGCAATAACCTCTGGTGTTGCCGCGCTGGCCGGATCTGCAATCACAGCAACAGTGGCAGATGAAGTAGCCTGCGGTACAACGGATGAAATCACCGCAGTTGTTGGTGCAGTCTCTGTTTGTATTTTTTTTGTGGTGCTCGCAGCAGGATGTAAACGTTGCTGCAATGGCTGCCACCACAACCATAACGACAGCGGCAATAATAATAAAATCCACCAATACCATCCCGGCAGACGCCGCGTAGCTGGGCGATAAATCGGTGCGATATCTGCTTTGGCTGGCTGTGCATCCAGATCTTTCAGCATACGGTTAATCAGACTCATACTAACCGGCTCCCAATTCCTGCTAACACAAACCCAGCTAAAATCAGCACCGCCCCCCAGCCTAACCAGGCCACAGGTGGCGAAGCATCTTCGGTATCCTGCGCGGCGCGAAATACATCACGTAGGCCGATCTGCATCTGATGCCGGCCATACGCCTGCATCAAGCATTTATGCGCTAATATATTGATCAAACGAGGAATTCCACGACTGGATTGCCATAACAAGCGAGCCGTTAATCCACTAAAAAGCGGCAGGCCACGATAGCCGGAAACTTGCAATCGGTAGGCTAGATAAGCGCTGGTTTCGGCTGGTAATAGCGGGCGTAAACGATACGAAAACGAGATGCGCTGGCGCAACTGGCGTAAATGGGCTTGTGCCAGCCGCTGATCTAACTCAGGCTGACCAAATAAAATCACTTGCAGCAGTTTGCTGGATTCGGTTTCCAGATTACCAAATAGACGAATAGCTTCCAGCGCTTTGTCAGACAAGGCTTGCGCTTCATCCAGTAATAATACGATCTGTTTACCTTGCTGGCGTAATTCGACCAATCGATGATGAATGGCATCAGTCAGACTCAGTGTATCACCACTAGGCGCCAAACCGAGTTCCGTGGCTAATGCTTGCCGTAATTCTTCCGCTTCCAGGCACGGATTGGGTAGATAAGCCGCCTGGTAGTTTTCCGGCAATTCATTCAGAAATTTGCGCAGTAATAACGTTTTACCGGTGCCAACCTCACCAGTGACTTTGATAAAGCCTTCACCACTGGTTAACGCCACCCGCAACACCTGCAAGGCTTCTTCATGCGGCGGTAAACCATAATAAAAACCGGTATTGGGTGTTAAACCAAATGGCGTTTCAGTCAAACCAAAGTGCGTCTGATACACGGGTTACCTCTGGGTTGGATACCATTTTTCCAGCAACTGCTCGGAACGCTGTAACTGCTGCTGCCAGGTATCGGCGTTCACCACTTGCGGTTTCAACATGATCACCAATTCTGTTTTGCTGGTGACATCTTTTTTATTGGTAAACAACTCACCCACGCCCGGCATATCGCCCAGCCAAGGTACTTTACTCACCTGTTGTTCTTTATTGGTGCGCATCAGACCACCAATAACGATGATGTCGCCGGATTTCGCCTGCACTACCGTATCGGACTCGCGAATATTGCTAAAAGCCATTGGCAAGGTAACCGTACTGCTGGTCGCCGTGGAGCTACCGTTGAGCCCGCTCAAATCGATTTTCTTTTCCTGTTCGGTGATATCAATAACGGACGGATGCACGTGTAACAACACGTTGTTATCGTCATCAATCTGTGGAGTGACATCCAGTGCGATGCCGGAGAAAAACGGCGTCAATTCGATATCCGGGGTAGTCGAAGAACTGGTGGTGTTCGACTGGGTGGTTGATGATATACCGGTGACAAAATACTCATCGTTACCAACTTTAATCACCGCTTTTTGATTATTGGTTGCCGTCACACGCGGGCTGGATAAGGTATTCACATCGCCCTGCGTTTTCAGCAGATTCACCACTGCATCGAAAGAACCATTGGTCAGCGTAAAGGCTGCTCCGCCCCCCAGCGCCGTCGCGATAGTATTCGAGGTGGTTGGCATGGCGACCTGAGAATTACCCGTCAGGCTGGTTTTACCACTCCAGAGGTTCAGATTGTCCCACTGCACACCCTGCTCGTAACCTTCGCTCAGTTTTACTTCCAGAATTTTAGTTTCCAGAATGACCTGGCGTTTCAGATGCTGTTCCGAGGTTTGTAAAAATTCTCGCACAGCTTTGAGTTCACTTGGCATGGCTTTGATTGTCACCAGCCCCGCTTGTGGATTGGTCACCACAACCCGGCCTTCACCGCTGCCAATTAAACCGACCAACGCTTTTTGCAACTCGGTCCACAGATCAGAGCGAGTATCGGTGTCGATCTGGGTGCCGTTGGTCGAGGAACTATTATTTGTACCGGAACTGTTGTTGTTTGTGTTGTTACTACTACCGCTCGAACCCATGGAAGTAGACCCATTGTTCTTCGACTGGGAAATAGCACCGGTATTCACCGCCGTGCGGGACTGTCCGTCGCGGGTCATCATCAGGTAGTTTACGCTGAAAGTTTCCGTTTTCAGCTCAGCAGGGTAAACATGATAAATGTTACCGACCCGGCGAATATCAAAACCATACATCTCGGCCACGGTTTGCAACACTTCCGGTAGCGTTACTTCGCGCAGATCCAGCGTAATCAAACCGCTGACCCCCGGATGTACTGCCACGCTGTAGCGATCATCTTGCATTAATGACGCAAAAAATTCCGGGGCCGAAACTTCTTTGGCCGACACGCGGAAACGCCGTTCATTGACGACTGGCGCAGACGCGGTAGTCGGAAAAGCAGAAGGCGCGAGTTCAGCCTGAACTTCATCCGGCACTTGTAATGCGGTTTGTTCTTGTTGTACCTGGCGTAACGTCTGCTTTGCCTCTTTTGGCTCAGGATGGTTATAGCTCACACATCCGGCCAGCAGCAGTGCCAATGTCAACGATGTTAATTTCAGCATCCGTTATTCATACCTGACTTTATGAGAAAACAAACGCAGTGTGTGCCGAACTCCATCAGCTTCCACCACTACGCGATCAGCATAGATTGCCTGTACACGATAACGCCCAACTAGCGTTCCTTCATGACAAGCATGTCCATCCAGCACCGCTTTACGTTGCTGAGGGCCATAAATAATGCTTTGTAATACGGGTAACTGACTGGCTGTTGTCAGCGTAGAATTAGCCGCCGAAGCCGTCGTTAACGGCTGCGTAGGGTCTGGTAATTCATCAGCCCGGACTATGCCACTCAACAAGCCGAGCAGCAGAACACAACGCAGTAATGAATACCGTGACACTAACTCAACCACGGATAAACTCCTTACTGTCACCCAATGTGTATAAGATCACTTCCACCGTACCCTGTGGGTATAACCCCACTTGATAGTGCAACGTTTGCCAGTAAAAATGCTGTGGTAACCCTTCCAGCGCATGCAGATAAGCATAGATATCCGTATAGCGCCCTTGCAGTACCAGTTTTACCCCATGCCGGTAATAGTTAACCGCTGATTTTTCTGGCAATAACGGCGTTGGTTTTAGCGACGTTAACGACTGTAATTGCAATTTCCCAGAACGTACCAACATTTGTTGCAATGTCTGCGCCATCCGCGCTGCGGGGATCAAGCCGCCGGTCTGGGTTTCCAGAAAGGCATCCAGCTGCAGTAATTGACTGTTCGTGGCTTGTAATTCCGTACGCACAGCCAGATTGGGATCTTGCTGCAACCGGGCCTTCAATACTTCCAATGCCGCGGTGGTTTGCTGTTGTTGTGCCGTCTGCTCACGGATCTGTTGTTTGGTCTGTTGCCAATGCAACAGTGAGGGTTCTAACCACCAAGAATAAAATGGGAAACCCAGGAGCACCCAACCGACTAATAACATTAAAGACCGTTCGCGGGTGCTTAACTGAGCTGTTTTTTCAGACCAGCGTTGCCATGTGGTTCGAATCATGGAGCCGTCCCCGCTGCTGCCGAGGTGGAGTTCTCTTTACTTTCTAAATGAAACTGCAATGCGCCCGATTTCTGGCGTTGCACCTGCAAGGCCGAAAACGTGCGATCACGCAATTTAGGGTAATCACCAAAATGACTCAGCCACGCCGGCACGGCATCATTACTGGCCGCTTCACCCTGCAAACGTAATTGGTTATTTTCGATGTCAAATGACTGCAGTGCAATGCCTGGCGAGCGCGCTTGGGCCAAATCATATAACCAGGCGGAAAAACCTTCGTTTTGCAGAGCACCAATTTGATTCAAATGTGTTTGTAATTGCTGTTTACTGCGCAGTTCTTCCTGCCGCAACGTCAACTCCCGCGCTAAAGCGCCATCAGGATGACGTTGTTGTAATTGTGCATTCAACGTTGTGCTCTGGGCAGCTAATTCGCTCATTTGCTGTTGCAATGTTTGTTGCTGATGCACACTTTGCTGCAGCAGGATCTGCACGATACCACCGAGCAGTAATAACAACCCCAGCAGACATCCCCAAGCCAGAGCGATTTGCGACAAACTCAAATACTGACGTTTAGGATGCAATTCCGGTAAATACAGATTGATGCGTTTTTTCATACCGGTTGGCTCTCCAGCAAGGCGCCATAGACCGGCAGAAATTCCATGTTAGATTCTTTAGCTGCGATTTTCATCAACTGCGTTGGCACGCCAAAATAGCGATTGAGTGTCTGCAATAACAACTCGGCGGAATCGAGTGTATTAATGGCGACATTGATATTCGCCACTTCCGGTAGTTTTAACTGACTGACCAGATAATCAAAAGAGCGCTGCATTTCCAGCATTAAATTATCGAGTAAGGCCGTAGGCCATTGCTCTGACGGAAGTTGCACGAGCGGCATAAAACCGCGTAACACACGGCTAAAACACAGTTGGCCTTTATAGACAGCCAACAGTAATAAATCGCGTTCAGCTAACTGATATAACAACACTTCCACTTTGGCTTTTTCGCCAAATAATGCCGTCAGCGCCAATTCATCAATGACTACGGATTCCAATTCAGCCACCGGTTGTAAGGCTTTTTGCCACTCTTGAATACGGCTTTTTGGCGTGCACACCACTTGCAATCGCGGACGTGCCTGTGGATTGGTTACGCTATCATAATAATCAACGGCAAGTTGCGTCACCGGTTCGCTGGTAAAGTCTTTGATCGCCCAAGGTAAAGCACCTAATAGTTCCTCTGGCGGTACATCGGGACGCTCTATCGACAATTGCTGATATTGGCTGCTATCTAAGACGACCCGCACTTTACTGTTGAGAATTTTTTTTTCGCGGAATAACGCGGCCAGCACCCCAAGCCACGATTCCCCTAATGGGATAGGCTGACGAACAAACACTGGGCGTTCACCGGAAATAGCCAAAAATAGGTGATCAGGCAGCAGCATGACGCTGACCGTAGTGACAGTTTTCGTACGACGCCGAAACAGTGAAGATCCTTTCATGTCACAATCAGTCCGTTGCTTATCAAATACAGATCAAAAAATAGAGATTATCGAGTGTAACATGCTATTTATAAAGGTGAAGAAACCTTACGTCAGCTTATCACGGCAGGGTCACGTTATCTTGGCTCTTGATGCATTTTTCAGCCTCCCGGAGGGACGCCATGGAACTTAAACAGCGGCATTTGGAACAAGCCAGTCAGCAAGGTTTGTTGACGCCGGAGCAAGTCTCTCCATTATGGAACTATTTGCAATCTTTACCGCCAGACAGTGCCTCATTTCGAGCCACACACATTTTATTCTATTTGGGTGGTTTGATTGCGATTGCCGCCATGAGTCTGTTTATGACGCTGGGCTGGAATGCCTTTGGCGGCATCGGTATTTTCCTGATTGCCTGTGGTTATGGCGTCGCTGCTTGTCTGGTGGCTGATTGGCTGCTGTGGCAACAACGCCAACCCATTCCAGCCGGTCTACTGGCCGCATTAGCCGTTACTATGGTGCCGCTGGCTATTTATGGCCTGCAGGCCAAATTGGGCTACTGGGATGCGTCACATACCGAATACCGTGATTTTCATCGTTATATCGACTGGCGTTGGCTGATGATGGAACTTGGCACCTTACTGTTTGGCGCCATTTTACTCTGGCGCTACCGGTTGCCGTTTATGGTAATGCCACTGGCCGTGGTGTTGTGGTATCTGAGCATGGATCTGACTCCCTTCTTATTCCACGATGAGGATTACAGCTGGCATCGCCGGGAAATGGTTTCCATGGTCGTGGGCATACTGATGCTGGCGCTCGCCTTTTATATCGATCTGCGCACACGACATACACTCGATTTTGCCTGGTGGATCTACCTGTTCGGTCTCATGGCGTTCTGGGGGGGGCTATCGATGCAGCATTCCGATAGCGAACTGAACAAATTTCTCTATTGCCTGATCAATCTGTTGCTGATCACCGTCGGTGGCATGATTGGACGCCGGGTATTTGCCATATTTGGCGGCATGGGTGTGGCCGGTTATCTCGGTTATCTGGCGTGGGATTTGTTCCAGGATAGTTTAATTTTCCCTTTCATACTGTCGTTGATTGGCTTAGGTATTATCTGGTTAGGTCTGCTCTGGCAGCGCCATGAAGCTAAAATCCAGCGCCAGTTACAACGTCATTTGCCGGCGGCTTGGAGGGAATTACTGGCACAACGGCGTTGAATATTATTCGGTGCCGTCTGTTATCGCAGGCGGTACTATTTTGGTTTTATTACCGCCTATATCTGTTTTTCGCATAATGATTTCCAATTTTAGACGTCTAAACATCCAAATGTCCGTTGACATGCACCAGGATGACTCGTAGCATGATCGCCTGAGAATACATCGCTATTCAGTCTGAATTTCTATGACCACCAAGTAATGGTGGATATTTGAGTAAATAACGGTTCCCTTATGATTAAGTTATCTTCCCTGTCAAAAGTGTATGGCGAAGGAAAAGGCGCCTTTTACGCTTTGAAAGGTATAGAACTCGATGTTCCCGCCGGCCAGATCGTCGGTGTGATTGGTGCATCAGGCGCAGGTAAAAGTACCCTGATCCGCTGTGTCAATCTGCTGGAACGCCCGACACAAGGCCGTGTGGAAGTCGATGGAGTCGATCTAACTGCGCTGGACGAGCAAGCGCTAACGCTGGCACGTCGTAATATTGGCATGATCTTCCAGCATTTTAATCTGCTCTCTTCCCGTAGCGTGTTTGAGAACGTCGCGTTACCGTTAGAGCTGGCCAACTGGCCAAAAGAGAAAATTACTGCTCGCGTCAATGAACTGTTGGAGCTGGTCGGTTTAACGCATCGTGCCAAAGCCTATCCATCACAATTGTCCGGCGGCCAAAAGCAACGGGTCGCGATTGCTCGCGCATTAGGCCCGGCACCGAAAGTATTGCTGTGTGATGAAGCCACTTCCGCGCTCGATCCACAAACCACGCAATCGATCTTGGCGTTGCTAAAAGAGATCAACCAGAAACTGGGCATCACTATTTTGCTGATCACGCATGAGATGGGTGTGGTGAAAAGCATTTGTGATTCAGTGGCTCTGCTCGATCAAGGCAGCATCATTGAACAGGGCGAAGTGGGTTGGTTTTTTGCCCACGCCAAAGCGCCGCTGGCACGCGAATTCATTCGTTCCAGTCTGCATCTGGAGATCCCGGCACCGTATCGTGAACGACTGCATAAAACCGCGAGCGACGGACAGATCCCGTTACTGCGATTAGGTTTTAGCGGCAACACCATTGATACACCGGCTATTTCCCATGCCAGCCGCCAGTTTGGTATTGATGTGAATATTTTAAGCGCCAGCATTGAACAGATCGGGCACTCCCGCTTTGGTTTTCTGCT